>DASSOH010000098.1:0-4433 GCA_035700865.1 Candidatus Limnocylindria bacterium
CTGACCTACGTCCGAGACGCCTACCAGCTGTTCCCCGAGTACCGCACCTCCCGGTCGCTGAAGTCGCGCCTGGCGAGCGCCGCCTTCAGGCCGATGATCCGGGCCCTGCGCGCCGTGTCGACGAGGCTGGCGACGCCAACGGAGGGCCTGGCGCGAGCCATCGGCGTGCCCGATGCAGCCCTCCTGCCGCCCGGCGCCCCGGCTCCGGTGGACGTCGCGCGGGCCCCCGGCGCCGATGCGCTCCTCTTCGTCGGCGACGCGCGCCTTCCGGCCCATGGGGCGGATCGGCTCATCCGTGCGGTCGGGATGGCGCGCGAGCGGGGGGTCGCGGTCACCCTGACGGTCGTGTGCCGGCCGGGGCAGGAGCCGCCGGGGCATCGGCCCGATTGGCTGGAGATCCGGCGTGCCGAGGGCAACGAGATCCACGCACTCCTCCCGCAGGTGCTGGCCACGGTCATCCCTCGGCCGCGTGGCCCGTACAACAACCTGGCCCTGCCGATCAAGCTGTTCGATTACCTCTCCTACGGCCGGCCGTTGCTGGTGACCGAATGCGCCGAGCAGGCACGGGTGGTGCGTGACGCCGATGCGGGCGTGGTCACCGGCGCTGATCCCCGGGAACTGGCCGACGCGATCGCCCGGCTGGTGAGCGCCGGTGGCGCCCAGCTGGACCGGTGGTCGGCCAACGCCCGGCGGGCGGCGACGGAGGCTTCGTGGGCGGATCGGGCGACCCGCATCCTCGAGCTGCTCGGCCGGCGATGACCCGGCCGCTGCTGGTCCTGACGCGCATCTGGCCCACCGCAGAGCGGCCGAGTCTCGGCGTCTTCGTGCGCGATCGGGTGCGCGGGCTGGGGGACGTGGTGGTCGTGCGACCCCGGTCGCAGGGGACGCCCTGGCCGCTGCTGTACGTCCTGCTCTTCGTCCGCGCCCTGCGCGCCGGGCCGATCCGCGGCGTGGAGGCCCATGTCGTCGTGCCGACCGGCCTGGTCGGCTGGGCCGTGGCGCGCCTGCGTCGCGTGCCCCTGCTCGTGTACGCGCACGGCGGCGACGTCCGCGACTGGGAACGGCGGGCGGCGCCCCTTCGCTGGGCCACGCGCTTCGTCGTCCGCCACGCCGACCGCGTCGTCACCAACTCGACCGATACGGCCGCCCACATCCGACGCATGGGCGTCGAGCCGGAGATCGCTCCGCCCGGGGTGGACCTGTCTCGATTCAGCGCGAGCCCGCGCCCCGCCGAGCGGAGGGTGCTGTACCTGGGCGGCAAGAACCCGCGCAAGGGCTACGACGTGGCGGCCGGCCTGGCGGACACGCTCGTCGGCCCGTGGCTCCGAGACGTCCCCCCGTCGGAGGTTCCCGCCCTCATGGCCGCGCACGACGTGGTGCTGGTGCCGTCGGTCGCCGAACCGTTCGGGATCGTGGCGGTCGAGGCCATCGCCAGCGGCCGCTGGGTGGTGGCGGCCGACGTCGGCGGGCTGCGCGACATCGTGATCGACGGGGTCAACGGGACGCTGGTGCCCGACGGCGACTACGCGAGTGCCCTCGCCCGCGTTCCCGACTACGACCCGGCGAAGGTGGCCGCCACCGCCGAGCGCTTCGGCCTCGACCGCTGGCAGGCCGAGATGGCGCGCATCTGGGACGAGCTCAGTCCCCGCCGGTGACCTCGTCCAGGATCGTCGCCAGCCGGCCGGCCAGGGTGCGCCGCTCGTAGCGGCGATCCGGGTCGGCGTGCCGGGCGCGGTCGCGGGGCAGCGCCAGGATGCGCTCGATGCCCTCGGCGACGCCATCCGGGGTCGGATCCGCCACCACGCCCCAGTCGAGCTCGGCGAGGATGGTCCGCGCCTCGCCCTCGGGGACGACCGCCAGGATCGGCAGGTCGAGCCCGAGATACTCGTACAGCTTGCCGGTGACGACCACGTCGCGGTTGGGCCCCGCGCCGATCA
Source organism: Candidatus Limnocylindria bacterium (assembly GCA_035700865.1). GTDB lineage: Bacteria > Chloroflexota > Limnocylindria > QHBO01 > QHBO01 > JACDBZ01. The sequence goes on from DASSOH010000098.1 coordinate 1,938, forward strand.
GGACCAGGCCGGCATCGGCGCTGCGCTGGCGGGCGATCGCCTCCGTCCGGGGCACGAAGCCCAGGTGACGCACGACCGGATCCAGGGCGGGAAGGCGGCGGCGGGCGACCTCCTGGTTCGCCGCGCTCAACCAGCCCAGGAACTCGACCCGCAGCCGGTCGCGCAGCTCGGGACGGCGCGCCAGCAGCAGCTCCACGCCGTCGAGGAACAGCGTCAGCTCCCGCTCGCCGTACACGCTGCCGGCGTAGAGCAGCCGGAACGTCTCGGGCGCCTTCGCCGGCAACTCGCCGGCGGCCGGCTCCTCGAGCTCCGCCAGGTCATAGCCGTTCGGGAGGTGGACGAACCGGTCGGCCAGGCCGGGGTATCGGTCCGCGTACTGCTCGACCATGCGGCCGGTGGCGAGGACCACGCGCGCCGCCCGCGACACGATCCAGCGCTCCATCCGTCGCTGCACGGCCCGGTACGGCGCCGGCAGGGGAGCGGCGAACGCGTTGCCGATCCACGGGTCGCGGAAGTCGGCGACCCATGGCACGCCGATCCGTCCGGCGATCCGGCCCGCGGCGAGGTGCGCCGTGATCGGCGGCGAGGAGCTGAAGACGGCGTCCACCGGGTTCCGCGCATCCGCCTCCATCCCCGCCCGCACCGCGCCCGGCAGCCACAGCGCCTGGTCGTCCGGGAAGAAGAGGAGCGGGACGGCCCGGCGCCAGGCCGCGTTCGCCAGACGCATCGGTCCACCACGCGCACCGCGTGCATCGGCCTCCGCGGCTGGAGCCGAAGGCGCGTCGGCGGCTCGTCGCCCCTTGCCGAGCAGGCGCGCCACCGCCCCGCGGACGTGCGATGGCTCGAGGGTCCGAGCGCGGTGCACCTCGGTGCCGGGTGGGATGCGCTCCAGCGTCGCCGGATCGACGATCCGGTAGCCCGAGTTCTCCGGCGCCACGACCGCCGGCTGCCAGCCGAACTCGGGCAGGTAGGTCACGTGCTTCAGCACGCGCTCGATCCCGATGCCGCCGACCGGCGGGAAGAAGTAGCTGACGACCAGGACGCGGCGCATCGGTCAGCCGGCACCCCGCAGGCGACGGCCGCGCAGCAGCGCGGTGACCCCGTCGCGCAGCCGCGACACCTCGGCACCCGTGGGGATCACGTAGTCGAGCGGCCGGGTGTGCGCCAGTCGCGCGGCGGTGAAGACCAGGATGCTGGCGTGCCCGGCGTACGAGATGAGGCTGGCGAGGGCCGCGCCGACGATGCCGACCGCCGGCACCAGCACCAGGTTGGCGATCACGTTGATCACGAGGTTCGCGATGGAGGCGCGCGCCACGGCCAGCGGCAGGCCCAGGCCGCTGATGTAGCCCGACACGACCTTCGAGACCGAGAGGGCCACGATGCCGGGCAGCAGGACGGCGAAGGGCAGCAGGCTCCCGGCGTAGGCGGGCAGCACGAACGAGGTGACCACCCAGGCGGCGGGCAGCAGGCCCAGCACGCCGATCAGGGTGACGAGCACGGTGAATCGGCTCACCTGCGGCGCGAGGCGATCGGCCTCTCGGCGTTCCATGCCGGCCACGCGCGGGTAGAAGACGGTGCTGACCGAGTCGGGGATCATGAACACCATCTCCGCCAGGCTGACGGCGAAGGTGTACAGGCCGATGCTGGCCGCGCCCGACGCGCCCAGGATGGCGCTGAGGATCAGCACGTCCACGCGGTAGCTGAAGTAGCCGCTGACGCTGGCCGGGTAGATGCGGATCCCGTAGCCGGCGATCTGCGACAGCTTGACCCGGCCACCCTCCTCCGGCTCGTCGGCCACGGCGCGACCGAGCTCGACGGCCGTGCCGATGGCGGCGATCACCGCCACGGCGACGTACGAGAGCAGCGCGCCCTCGACGCCGAAGTCCAGCAGCCCGACCATCACCACGACGCCGATGAGCATCAGCGCCGATTGCGCGACGACGATCAGGTTGTAGTTCCGCAGCCGCTGCTTCCCGATCAGGGTCGAGCCGGCGAACGCGGTCCCGAACTGGAACGGCACCGAGGCCAGCGACACCAGCAGCAGCTCCATCGGCACCGGGCGGAGCAGGGTCTGCTGGAGCCACGGCAGGGCGAGGAGCGTCGCGCCGACCAGGACCACGGACAGGCCGGCGGTGAGCAGCCAGCCGAGGCGCTGCAGGTCGCGGACGGATCGGCCACGCCCGGCGAAGAAGCTCATGGCCGATGGCAGGCCGAACTGGCCGAGGGCGTTGAGCATCCCGGGCACGAGCACCAGAACGGCGTACTGGCCGCGTCCCTCGGGCAGCAGCATGCCGGCCAGCAGGAACGAGGTCGCCATGCCGATGACGACGCGCGCCACGCGCGTCGCGAAGACGCCCGCCACGCGCTTGCCGAAGGGGGTGGCGAAGGTCATGGGCGCGTGGTCGCCGCGTCAGCTGACGCCGCCAGGCGTCGGTAGTGCGCCTCCATGGCGCGCATGTTGGTGTCGTAGTCGGCCGTCCGCACGACGTGGTCGCG
>DASSOH010000099.1:0-40932 GCA_035700865.1 Candidatus Limnocylindria bacterium
GCCGCGACCGCTGACGACGACGACCTGAGGAGGACCGATGACGCCCAGCCCGACCCAGGCCCCCCGCAAGACGATCACGGACCCGGAGCCACTCGTGGTACCACCGGAGTACCGGGCCAACAACCTCGTGGAGCTCATCGCTCGCGCGGTCGACACCTACCCGACCAACGAGGCGATGCGCTGGAAGCCCTCGAAGGCGCAGCGCGCCGAGCCGGGCGCCGAGGCGACCGACGACGGCGGATGGGTGCATCGGTCCTACCGCGAGATGTGGGATTGGGTGACGGAGCTGTCCCTGGGCCTGCGGCACCTGGGCCTGGCCGACGGCGATCGGTTCTGCATCATCAGCCGGACACGTCCGGAATGGGTCATCGCCGACTTCGCCGGGCTCGCGCTTGGCGCGGTCTCGTGCCCCATCTACCCGCAGTCGGAGGCGGGGCAGGCGGCGTTCGTCGTCAACAACGTCGGCGCGAAGATCGTCGTGGTCGAGAACGCGCAGCAGGCCGCCAAGATCGCCAGCGTCCGTGCCCAGTGCCCGACGCTCGAGCACGTCATCACCATCGACGCCCACGGCAAGTTCCCCGACGGCACGCTGACCTACGACGACGTGATGGCCCGCGCCGACACGGATCCGGCCGAGCGCCGGGTGTGGCGCGAGACCTTCCACGCCATCGAGCCCGACCACCTGGCCTGCGTCATCCACACCTCGGGCACGACCGCCAACCCGAAGGGCGTGATGATCACGCACGGCGGCCTGGTGTACCAGTACCAGGCGGCGCGGCAGCTGATCGACCTGCACCCGACCGACGTCTTCCTGTCGTGGCTGCCGCTGGCCCACAGCTTCGAGAAGGTGACGGGCGAGGTGCTGCCCTTCGCCATCGGGGCGGCGGTCGCGTACGCGGAGCCGCTCATCGAGCGCCTGCCGGCCAACATGGTCGAGGTCCGGCCGACGGTCATGGCGGGCGTCCCGCGGCTGTTCGAGCGCGTGTACGGCCGCGTCCGCGCCACCATCGACACAGCGCCGCCCCTGCGCCAGAAGATCTTCGGCTGGGCCATCGGCCTGGGGGCCAAGCGTTACGCCAACCACCTCGCCGGCCGCAAGGACTCGCCCTGGCTGTCCGCCCAGGTGAAGCTGGCCGATGCGCTGGTCTACAAGAAGGTCCGTGAGCGGACCGGCGGCCGCGTCCGCTACTTCGTCTCCGGCGCCGCGCCGCTGTCGCGCGAGGTCGGGGAGTTCTTCTACGCGCTGGGCATGCTGGTGCTCGAGGGGTACGGCATGACGGAGGCGTCGCCGCTCATCAGCGTGACGCGACCGGCCGACATCGTGTTCGGCACCGTCGGGCAGCCGGCGCCCGGGACGCAGGTGAAGATCGAGGAGTTCACCGGCGAGGTCTGCTCGCGCGGCCCGGGAACCATGGTCGGCTACATCAACGAGCCCGACGAGACCGCGAAGGCGGTCGATCGCGACGGGTGGCTGCACACCGGCGACGTGGGTGAGCTCGACGAGGCCGGCCGGCTGCGCATCACGGATCGGCTGAAGAACATCATCGTCCTGGCCAACGGCAAGAACGTGAGCCCCGGACCGATGGAGGCCGCGCTGTCCACCAGTCGGCTCGTCGCCCAGGCCGTCATCCTGGGCGACAACCAGCCGTACACCGGCGTGCTGATCGCGCCCGACTTCGACGAGCTCGGGCGCTGGGCCGCCGGCAACGGCCTGGCCGAGATGCCGCCCGAGCAGCTCGTCGAGGAGAAGTCGGTGCAGCGCCTGCTCGAGGGCGAGGTGAAGCGGCTGCTCGAGGGCTTCGCCATCTACGAGCGACCGCGGCGCGTGGCGCTCCTGCCACGACTGCTGTCCGAGGAGGAGGGGGAGCTGACGCCGACGCTGAAGACGAAGCTGCGCGTCGTCCAGGCCAAGTGGGCCGACAAGATCGGCTACCTCTTCGACGAGAAGGGCGGCGGGACCGACTGACGGCACGGTTGGTGCTGATGGGATGGCCGATGACCACTGCCAGCACCACCTCCGCAACCGACAGCGCCGGGCTGCTCGTCGGCGAGACCGTCCACTACCGCGACCACGATCGCTGCTGGGCGGCCGCCGTCGTCGACGCCGCGCCCGGCGACACGGCGCAGCTCTACGTCTTCCCGCTCCCGCCAACGGTCCCGATGGCCGCCAACCCGGGAACCTTCGTCGGGCATGACGGCGGGACGACCAACGAGACCTGGCACCGCCTCGACGAGTGCGGGACGACGACGGGGCGACCATCGCGCCGGAGCCGGGCCCGACGCCGCAAGGGCGAGCGCTGACCGAGGCTCGACGACGGCCGCCGGTGCGGCGCGCGGTACCATGGCGTCCATGAGCGACGTCTTCATCCTGTCCGCCGCGCGAACGCCCATCGGCAAGTTCGGCGGTGGCCTCTCCACCACGCCCGCGACCCAGCTCGGCGCGATCGCCATCCGCGCCGCGGTCGAGCGCGCCGGCATCGCGCCCGAGCGGATCGACGAAGTGATCATGGGCCAGGTCATCCAGGCCGGCGCCGGCCAGGCACCGGCGCGGCAGGCGGCCCTGAAGGCGGGACTGCCCGATGGCGTGAGCGCCACCACCATCAACAAGGTGTGCGGCTCCGGCTTGAAGGCGGTCATGCTCGGCGCATCGGCCATTCGTGCGGGCGATGCGGACGTCATCGTGGCCGGCGGCATGGAGAACATGAACCTCGGGCCGTACCTGCTGCCCCAGGCCCGCACCGGCTACCGGCTCGGCAACGGCACGGTGGTGGACGCGACCGTGCACGACGGGCTGTGGTGCTCGAGCTGCGACGTGCACATGGGGATTCACGCGGAGCGCGTCGCCGACAAGCACGGCGTCACGCGGGAGGCGCAGGACGAGTTCGCGCTGCGCTCCCACCAGCGCGCCATCGCGGCGCAGGAGGCCGGCCGCTTCGACGACGAGATCGTGCCGGTCACGGTGCCCGGCAAGAAGGGCGACACCGTCGTCTCGGCCGACGAGGCGCCCCGCTCGGACACCACGCTGGAGGCGCTCGCCAAGCTGCGTCCCGCCTTCAAGCCCGACGGCGGCAGCGTCACGGCCGGCAACGCGCCCGGCATCACCGATGGCGCGGCGGCGGTCGTCATCGCCTCCGAGGCCGCCCTTCCCGACGGCGCGCAGCCGATGGCGCGCATCACCGGCTACGCCCAGGCCGACGTGGCGCCGGAGTGGCTGTTCGAGGCGCCGATCCACGGCGTCCGGCGCCTGATCGAGAAGGTGGGTGGCAGCGTCGACGATTTCGACCTGATCGAGATCAACGAGGCCTTCGCGGCGCAGGTCCTGGCCGATGGCAACGAGCTCGGCTTCGACTGGGATCGCGTCAACGTCAACGGCGGCGCCATCGCCCTCGGCCACCCCATCGGCGCCTCCGGCGCGCGCGTCCTGACCACGCTGCTGTACGAGCTGCGGCGGCGCGGTGGTGGCCGGGGCCTCGCCACCCTCTGCCTGGGCGGCGGGGGAGCGGTGGCCATGGCCATCGAGACCCTCTAGCCGCCGCGTGCCGGACGCCGAGTTCGACGACCCGCGCCTGGCGGCCATCTACGACGCGCTCGACCCGGATCGCTCCGACCTCGACGCCTACCTTGCCATCGTCGAGGAGGTGGGCGCCAGCTCCGTCCTGGACCTGGGGTGCGGCACCGGCGTCTTCGCCCTGGTGCTCGCCGACCGGGGGATCGAGGTCATCGGCATCGACCCCGCCGGCGCCTCGCTCGAGGTTGCCCGCGCCAAGCCGGGCGCCGAGCGCGTGCGGTGGATCCACGGCGACGCATCGGCCATTCCTCCGGGGATCTCGGTGGACGCGGTGACGATGACGGCCAACGTCGCCCAGGTCTTCCTGACCGATGCGGAGTGGCTCGCCACGCTCGGCGCGGTGCACCGCGCGCTGCGCCCGGGCGGCTGGCTGGTCTTCGAGTCGCGCGACCCGGCGCGCCGGGCGTGGGAGGAATGGACGGAGGCGCGGACCCGTTCGACCACCACGATCGCCGGGGTCGGCCGCGTGACGGAATGGGTCCAGGTCACCGACGTGGACGAGGCCCGCGGGCTGGTGAGCTTCGAGTCGCCCAACGTCTTCGAGGCCGACGGCACGGTCATCACCTCGCGCTCGACGCTCCGCTTTCGCTCGCGCGACGAGCTGGAAGCCTCGCTCCGCCAGTCGACCTTCGAGGTGATCGAGGTTCGCGACGCGCCGGACCGCCCGGGTCGCGAGCTCGTCTTCCTCGCCCGCCGCTGAGCGGTCCAGGCGCTGCGCTCAGCTCTCGGCCAGCACCTCGCGCAGGGTCGAGACGATCAGCGCCGCCTCCTCGGCGGTGAGGCACAGCGGCGGCCGGATCTTCAGGGTGTTGCCGGCGCGCCCGGTTGTCCCGATCAGGACGCCGCGCTCACGCATCCCTTCCTTGACGCGCGCGGCCAGCTCGGCATCCGGCTGCCGCGAGCCGCGATCGGTGACGAGCTCGACCCCGGCCACCAGCCCGCGTCCGCGAACGTCACCGATGCGGCCGTCCCGCTCAGCCAGCGCCGCCACCCCCGCGCGCAGTGCGCGCCCCACCTCGGACGCCCTCGTCACCAGGCCGTCGTCCGCGATCACGTCCAGGACGGCCAGCGCGGCCGCGCAGGCGACCGGGTTGCCGCCGAAGGTGCTGAAGAAGGTGGTCTGTGCCGCGAACCGGTCGACGATGTCCGAACGGGTGACCACGGCCGCGATCGGGTGGCCGTTGCCCATCGGCTTGCCCAGGGTGACGACGTCCGGCGTCACGCCCCACGCCCGGAAGCCCCACAGGTCGTCGCCGGTCCGACCGTGGCCCGCCTGCACCTCGTCGGCGATGAAGAGCGCTCCGGCGTCGCGCGCGCCGGCGACGAAGGCGCGGACGACATCGGCGGATGGAACGAAGATCCCGTCCGCGGTGAAGAGCGAGTCGATGAACAGCGCCGCGGGCCGCCGGTCGCGCGCCTCCATCCGGCCGACGGCCTCGGCCACCTCCGCGCGAGCCACCGCGACCGGGTCCGCCGCCTCGGCGTACGGGCCGCGGTACGTGTTCGGCGCGGCGATGGTCTCGACGCGACCTGGTCGCTCGCCGTGCGGCCACTCGGACGGCGAGAAGTCGGCGATGGCGTGGGTCACGCCGTGATACGCCCAGTCGGTCACCAGGCCGGCGTCGCCGCCGGTGACGGTCGTCGCCAGGCGCCACGCAAGGTCGTTGGCCTCGCTGCCGGAGTTGACGAACATCACGGTGTCCAGCTCGTCCGGCATGGACCGCGTGATGCGCTCCGCCAGCTCGACCACCAGGTCGTGCAGGTAGCGGGTGTTGGTGTTGAGCAGCGATGCCTGGCGCGAGAGGGCCTCGACCACGCGGGGATGGGCGTGCCCCACCACCGGGACGTTGTTGTACCCGTCCAGGTACCGCCGGCCGTCGGCGTCCTCCAGCCACGCGCCCTCGCCGCGGACCAGATGCAGCGGTCGACGGTAGCTCAGCGCCTCGAGGGCGCTGCCGAGCACCCGACGGCGTCGCTGCAGCAGCTCGCCGTCCGCGGAGGTCGCGGAGGCCGCGGAGGTGGCGGAGGCTGCGGAGGCTGCGGAGGCGCGCGCGGGACGTGCGGGCTGCAGCGCCATCCGGGCCAGGCGGCGGCCGGCCGCCTCGAATCCCACCGCCTCCAGCTGGCCGAGCAGCGACCACGCCGGCTCCGACCAGCCGTGGATGTAGGCGTTGTCGGGGTAGCGGCGGGTCCGGAAGGCGCTGATCAGGATCGTCTGCGCCATCCGGCCGGCCAGCAGCTCGCCCAGCAGCTCCGCCTCGCGGCGCTCGAACGGCAGGACCGATGCGTACCCGGCCAGGAACGGCTCCGCGACCTCGAAGATGTCCTCGCGCTCGCGCACGAGTGACTGCAGCGTGGCCGGCACGTCGAGGACGAGGGCGGTGTGGGCCATGTCCCCGAAGTCGATGATCCCCGTCACGTGCCCGCCGCCGTCCACCAGCAGGTTGTCCAGCGTCACGTCGTTGTGGATGACCTGCGAGCGCAGCCGGGGCAGGGCCGGCAGCACGTGCTCCCGCACCCGGCCGATCACGCGGTCCAGCAGCGCTCGGCGCTCGCCGGGCTCCACCAGCGCGGCGTGCTCGAACAGGAGCGGGAGGCGCTGCTGATCCCACAGGATCACGCGGCCGGCCGCGGGGTGGAAGAAGGCGCGCAGCGCCAGGCCGATGCGTCCGACGACCTCGCCGATCTCGCGCAGGCTCTCCGCGCTCAGCTCGCCCGGCGCCGCGTTGCGGCCCGGCAGCAGGGGCAGCAGCCGCACCAGGTGCTCGCGCCCGTCATGCCGGGCCCGACCGATCGAACCGCCGTCGAGCGTCGGACGCGCCACCGGTACCGGCAGGCCGGGATCGACGGCCGCGATCCGCTCGACGGCGAGGACCTCCATCTCGACCACGCCCGGGTCCTCGGCGGCGTTGGCGACCTTCAGCACCCAGCCGCCTCCGGCGGCATCGGTCAGGCGGAAGTTCTGGTCGCGCTCGCTCACCAGCAGCGTCGCGGATCCGTCGACGCCGAACAGCTCGCGCGCGACGCGCTCGGCGTCGGCGGGGGCCAGGCTGGGGGGAGGCGCGTCCAGGACGCCCGCATCGGTCACGCGCAGATCCTAGCGGCCCGGGCCGAAGGCACCATCGCATCGGGTCATTCGGTACCGGTTCCGGCAACGGTCGTGCAGTAGAATCGCCAACCGTCACAGCGACCGTCGGCCTGCCTCCGCTTTCGACCACTGGCGTGAAGAGGCGCCGGCGTCCGTCTCGCACAGGAGGCAGTCAGCACATCCGATGGCCAGCCAACCAACGGTGGCCGAAGCGCCGAACATCTGGGCGGTTGCCCAGACCCAGTTCGACCACGCCGCCGACAAGCTCGACCTCGATGACGGGATGCGACGAGTCCTGCGTGTGCCGCAGCGTGAGCTCACCGTCAACTTCCCGGTGACCATGGACGACGGCACGGTCCAAGTCTTCACCGGGCATCGTGTCCAGCACAACGTCAGCCGCGGACCCGCCAAGGGCGGCATTCGCTACCACCAGGACGTCAGCCTCGACGAGGTCCGCGCCCTGGCGATGTGGATGACCTGGAAGTGCGCCTGCGTCAACATCCCCTACGGCGGCGGCAAGGGCGGCGTCATCGTCGATCCCAAGAAGCTGTCGATCCGCGAGGTGGAGGGCCTGACCCGCCGCTTCACGACCGAGATCAGCCCGCTCATCGGCCCGGAGAAGGACATCCCGGCGCCCGACGTCAACACCAACGCCCAGACCATGGCCTGGATCATGGACACCTACTCCATGCACCACGGCTACACCATCCCGGGCGTGGTGACCGGCAAGCCGATCGCCATCGGCGGCTCCCTGGGCCGCAACGAGGCCACCGCCCGAGGCGCGGTCTTCACGCTCCTCCAGTGGGCGAAGGCCAGCGGCAACACCCTCGAGGGCGCGCGCGTCGCGATCCAGGGCTACGGCAACGCCGGCTCCATCGCGGCCATGCTGCTGGCGGAGCAGGGCGCGACCATCGTCGCCGTCAGTGACTCGACCGGCGGCATCCACAACGCCGCGGGCCTGCAGCCCGCCAAGGTCAGCGCCTGGAAGCAGGAGCACGGCACCGTGGTCGGCTTCCCGGGCTCGGACGAGCTGTCCAACCAGGAGCTGCTCGAGGTGGACTGCGACATCCTGGTCCCGGCGGCGCTCGAGAACCAGATCACCAAGGCGAACGCCCCGCGCATCACCGCCAAGGTGGTGGCGGAGGCCGCCAACGGCCCAACCACGCCGGAGGCCGACGCGATCCTCCACGACCGCGGCATCTTCCTGATCCCGGACATCCTCTGCAATGCCGGCGGCGTGACCGTCAGCTACTTCGAGTGGGTCCAGGACATGCAGAGCTTCTTCTGGACCGAGGCCCGGATCAACGAGAGCCTCAAGGAGATCATGGACCGCGCCTTCGACGCGGTGCATGCCATGAGCCAGCGGCACGAGGTCGACATGCGGACGGCGGCGTACATGGTGGCCGTGGCCCGCGTGGCCGAGGCGACCACGCTGCGCGGCCTCTACCCGTAAGCCACCGTACCGATGCGGGCGCCGCGCTTCGTGCGCGGCGCCCCTCGATCGCATCGGTCCGCCCACCGGAGGGACACCGATGCTGGACCACGAAGAGCGATTCCTCTTCCGGGAAGAGATCCACAACCTGGCCAACGCCCTGGCCGATCCCGGCCAGCTCGACAACGTCGAGGATCTGCTGGCCGAGGTGACGACCAGCCCGCGCTTCGACTCCGATGTCTTCACGTTGGAGCGCTCGCTGCAGGTCATGCTCGGCGGCCGTGCCGGCTCCACGCTCATCGGCCTGCTGACCGTCGACCGCGGCGTGTTCGAGGAGCTCGGCGAGATGGGGCTGCCGCCCGACGTCCACGAGCGGCTGGTCTCGTGGCGTGCCCGCTTCGGCCTGGTCATCGACAACGCGCTCAACTTCCTCAACAACCCCGACGGCATCCAGGGCCACAACTTCGGGACGCAGCTGTCGCACACCGAGTCCGGCCTCACCCTCCAGGGGCGGCTGACGCTGGTCCGCTACAACAACGAGCCGCAGTTCTTCATCGCCGATGCGGACGTGCTGCTCACCGTCGCCGCCGACATGCTCGAGCGGCTGGGGGAGCACCTGGAGCCCGACATGCTCGACCCGGAGCTGGTCACGCGCCTGCGCGAGGGCGTCGAGCTGGTGGAGCGTCGGACCAAGCCGCGCTCCTGACCTCTGCCCCCGTCGGGGTGCGAGTGAACCGTCCAGCGGCCGATTGCACCAGGCAGACCACCGCCTCAGCCCTCGTCGGCCGTGCCGCACCCACCGGGGCGCCGCGCCGCCGTCCGGCGGCCCTTACGCACCCGGGCGGAGTCGCGACCCGTAGACTCGCCCCGTGGAACCGGCGAAGCGCGTCTTCCTGGCGGCGACCGGGCAGAACCGCGGCAAGACCACCACCAGCCTCGGCCTGCTGGCCGCCATCCGCGAGCGAGGGCTGCGCCTCGGCTTCGTGAAGCCGGTGGGCCAGCGCTACGTGGTCGTCGACGGCGGCCGGGCGGACGAGGACGCCGTGCTGATGCGGGATGTCTTCGACCTGGCCGATGCCCTGGAGGACATGTCCCCGGTCACGCTGCCGCGCCGCTTCACCACCGACTACGTCATGGGGCGCATCCACGACGACCTGGCGGGACAGGCGCGGGCCGCGTTCGACCGCGTTGCCCACGGGAAGGACCTCGTCGTGGTCGAGGGGACCGGGCATGCGGGCGTCGGCGCGGTCATCGGCCTGTCCAACGCGCGGGTCGCGGCCATGCTCGACGCCCCGGTGATCATCGTCAGCGAGGGCGGTGTCGGCCGGCCGATCGACGAGATCGTGCTCAACCACGCGCTGTTCGCGGCGGAGGGAGCCACCGTCCTCGGCGCCGTGGTCAACAAGGTCGACGTCGAGACGCACCCGCACCTGCCGGAGGTGCTCGGTCGCGGGCTGGCCCAGCACGGCGTCGACCTGCTCGGGTGCATCGCCTACTCGGAGCTGCTGGCCAACCCGTCACTCGAGCTCGTCGCCACGCACCTCGACGGTGAGCTGCTGGCCGGCGAGGCGACACCCGGCGCGACCATCGGCTGGGTGGTCATCGGTGCCATGCGCGCCGACCATGCGGTGGACTTCCTCAGGCCACGAACGCTCGTCATCACGCCGGGCGACCGCGAGGACCTCATTCGCGCGGCGATCGAGGCGAACCGCGTTTCCGGCGAGGAGCCGCGCGTGATCGGCCTGATCCTCACCGGCGGATTCGAGCCACCGGAGCCGATCCTCGCCGACCTGCGCGCCGCCGGCCTCTTCACCTACCTGGTCCGCAGCGACACCTACCGCACGGCGCAGGCGGTGGACGAGATCCTGGTCAAGACGCACTCCGGCGACACCGAGAAGATCGCCACGATCATCGACCTGGTGGGACGGGCGATCGACGTCGACGCGCTGCTGGACCGGCTGGAGGCCGGGACCCGGGAATGACGAAGGGAGGCCGGACGTGGGCACCCGCCGGCCTCCCATGCACCTGACGCAACACGGCCCGTGAGGGCCGGCGTCTGGTGACGATTCGCATCATAGGATCGCCCCCGGGGACCGCACTAGTACTTTCAGGCTGACGTGCCGGCCGCCAGCTCAGGCCACGTCCCAGGCGAGCGGCATGTTGTCCGTCAGCCGCACCCGACCGACCCAGGCGGCGATCAGGGCCAGGGCCGGTCCGCTGACGCGCTGCAGCTCGGCAAGGGTGCGCGCGTCGGCGACGCTGACGTAGTCGATGCGGGCCCTGGACTCCTTCGAGAGGACGTCGGTCATCTTCCAGCGCAGCACCTCCGCCGATCGCTCCCCGGCGTCGTACGCCTCCTTGGCCGCGGCCAGCGCCTGGTAGAGGCAGGTCGCCGCGTGGCGGTCCTCGATCCCGAGCAGCGCGTTGGCGCTCGAGACCGCCAGCCCGTCGTCGTCACGGACCGTCGGACAGATGACCAGGTCCACGTTGAGGAACAGGTCGCGCAGCATGCGTCGCACGATCACCACCTGCTGGGCGTGGCGCTGCCCCAGGTAGAGCCGTGCCGGGCCGACCAGGTGGATGAGCTTGAGCATGATCGTCGTGAGGCCGTCGAGATGGCCTGGCCGCGACGCGCCCTCCAGCTGGCGGGTCAGCCCCTCGACCGTCACGCGGGTGGTGTCGTCGGGCGGGTAGAGGGTGTTGACGTCGGGCACGAAGGCGATGTCCACCTCGGCGTGGGCCATCAGCGCGAGGTCACGCGCCTGGTCGTGGGCGTCGACGGTCGGCTCGTCCAGCGAGCGGAAGGCACCCGGGTTCTGGAAGGAGGAGACGACGACGCAGCCGTTCTCGGCGCGGGCTCGCGCGATGAGCGACAGCTGGCCGCCGTGGAGCATCCCCATGGTCGGGACGAATCCGACGCTGTCGCCGCCGAGGCGGCGCTGGAGGATGGCGTCGCGCAGCTCGTCCGCGTGGTGGACGACGATCACGAGCGACGCCGCCGGCCGCGGCTGCCGTCCCCGCTGGCTGCCTCGCGCCGGTGGCGGTATCGGTCCGCGATCAGGTCCCAGAGGCGCTCGGCCACCTGGCGCTTGGGGAGCATCGGCCAGTCCGTGAGGGCGCCCTCCGCGCCGAAGACGGTCACCTTGTTCTCGTCGGAGCCGATGGCGTCGAACGGGCCGCCCACCACGTTGCCGACGATCAGGTCCAGCCCCTTGTCGCGCAGCTTGGCCGCCGCGTTGGCCTCCAGGTCGGTGGATTCGGCCGCGAAGCCGATGAGGAACGGCCGCACGTCGTCGGGCATCTCGCCGACCTCGGCCACGATGTCGGGGTTGGGGACGAGTTCGATCTGGAGGTTTTCGCCGGACCGCTTGATCTTGCGCTGACTGGCGCGGGCCGGAGCGAAGTCCGCCACGGCCGCGGCCATGACCAGGATGTCGGCCTGCGGCGCGGCGCGGAGGACCGCCTCGCGCATGGCCTGGGCGGTGGTGGCGTCGACCACGGTCACGCCGCGCGGCGCGGTGACGCTCATGGCGCCCGCCACCAGGGTGACGGCGGCGCCTCGGTCGCGCGCCGCCTCGGCGATGGCCGCGCCCATCTTCCCGCTGCTGCGATTGCCGATGAAGCGCACCGGATCCAGCGGCTCGCGGGTCCCGCCGGCGCTGACCACCACGTGCAGCCCCTCCAGGTCGCCGGAGCGGGCGAAGAGGTGCTCCACCTGGGCCACGATGGTGGCCGGCTCCGCCAGCCGACCGATGCCCGTCAGCCCCGAAGCCAGCTCGCCGACCTCCGGCTCCACGATCACGTAGCCGAACTCGCGCAGGGTGGCGACGTTGCGCTGCGTGGCCGGATGCGTCCACATGCCGGCGTCCATGGCCGGCGCCACCAGCACCGGCGCCCGCGAGGCGCAGGCGATGGCGGTGACCGCGTCACCCACCAGCCCGGCGGCCAGCTCGCCCAGCAGGTTGGCCGTCGCCGGCGCCAGGACGATCGCATCGGCCGCCTCGGCCAGCTCGATGTGCGCGATCTGCTGGTCCGCGTCCAGCTCGAAGACGTCGTCCAGCACCGGGCGGTGGGTGAGGCTGGCGAAAGTGAGGGGGCCGACGAAGCGGGTGGCCGCCCTGGTCATGGCGACGTCCACCACGGCGCCGCGCTCGGCCAGCAGCCGCACCAGGGCGACGGCCTTGTAGGCCGCGATGCTGCCCGACACGCCGACGACGATCCGCCGCCCGGCGAGGGGCCCGAGTGCCTCGTTCATGACGCGGTCCTCATCGGGTCGCCGCGCGGTCGCGCTCGCGCAGCGCCGCCCAGGCGTACGCGATCCCGCGCAGCGTCAGGTCGGGCTCGACCGCGTCGATGCCACCGACCTCTCGCAGCCAGGGCTGGTAGGTGTAGCCGCCGGTCGCGACGACCGTGACGCGCGCATCGGCCGGGGAGCGCTCGACCAGCTCGCCGCGCAGGGCCGTCAGCAGGCCGCTGACCAGGCCGATGTAGCCGATGACGGCGCCGGACTGCATGGCCGTCACGGTGCTGCTGCCGATGGCGGAGGGCGGCCGATGCAGCTCGATCCGGGGCAGCTTGCTGGCCCGGCCGACCAGCGCCTCCAGGCTGAGGCCCATGCCGGGGGCGATGGCGCCGCCGATGTAGGCGCCCGCGGCGTCCACCAGGTCGAAGTTCGTGCTGGTCCCCAGGTCGACCACGATGGCCGGCCCCCCGAACTCGGTCTTCGCGGCGAGGGCGTTGGCCAGGCGGTCGGCGCCCGCCTCCGACGGCCGGTCGATGTCGATGGCCAGGATGCCCTCCAGGGAGCCCGCGTCGACCAGCGCCGGCGTGACGCCGATGCGCTCGATCGCCAGCCGCTCCCAGGTCTCGGTCAGGGGCGGCACCACGCTGGCCAGTGCGATGGCGTCCAGCTCGTCCAGGCGGTGCGCGTCGAGGCCCAGCAGGCCGGCCAGCATGGCGGCCACCTCGTCGCTGGTGGCGGTGGCGCGGCTGGTGGCGCGCCACGACCGCACGAGCCGGCCGTCCTCGAACAGGCCGATGGTCGTGTTCGTGTTGCCGATGTCGGCCGCCAGCAGCTTCACGCGGCGTATCGTAGCAGCCGATTCGGGCGTCTCCGCCCGCCCCGACCGGCCCGCGGGCCGGTGCTAGACTCGCCGACGATCCGCAGCCATCGAGCCGATGTCCGACGCGCGCGCCAAGCTCTACATCAACACCGGCGTCGTCACCAGCAAGGGCGACATCTACAACATCCTGCGCCCGCTGCTGAAGCAGACCGTCAGCTACACGTACTGGCGCGGACCGAAGGTCGAGTCCAGCGGGACTGGCTGGGTCGAGCGCATCGTGGTCGACCACCCGGAGATCGCGTCGTACTTCACGCCGCTGGCCATCTGCCTGAACCTCGACTCGTTCGACTACCTGCAGTTCGACACCACCAGCGAGCAGCTGCTGGTCTACACCCTGGTCGTCGGCAACGAGCGGGTGACCCTCGAGTTCGCGGCGGCCGGAGTGCCGCGCCTCGCCGACGTCGATGACGGGGAGCTGCGCTCGACCGCCGGACGGCCCCTGCCGCGCAACGCCGACGAGCTGGCCCGCGACCTGCGCTTCATCCAGATGGAGCTGCTGATGGCGGGCGAGGCGGATGCCGACGGCGACCGGGCCGACGAGGACGAGGACGGCGCGTGACGCGCCTGCGACCGGCCAGCAGATCCGCCGCCCCCGAGCCCGCGCATCGCCGCACCGTCCTTCCCAGCGGGCTGCGCGTCGTCTCGCGCACCATGTCCGGGTCGCGCTCGGCCAGCGTCGCGCTGATCGTGCCGGTCGGCTCGCGTCACGAGGACGAGGCGCACGCCGGGCTCTCGCACCTCCTGGAGCACCTCGTCTTCAAGGGCACCGCGGCGCACCCGGAGCCCGGCACGCTGTCGCAGTACGTCGAAGGCGTGGGCGGGATGGTCAACGCCAGTACCGATCGCGAGCTGACGGTCTTCTCCGCCAAGGTGCCGGCCGCCCAGGCCGCCGCCGCGCTGGACGCGGTCAGCGAGCTGGCCCTGCGGCCGATGCTCCGCCGGCGCGACCTGGCCGCGGAGAAGCCGGTGATCGCGGACGAGATCCGCATGTACGTCGACTCGCCGTCGGACCACGTCTTCACGCTCTTCGACGAGCTCATGTTCGGCCGCCACCCGCTGGGTCGCGAGATCGCCGGCAGCATCGGCTCCGTGCGGCGCGCCACGCACGACGGCGTGGTGGCGCACTGGCGCGCCGCCTACCGCCCGACGGCCATGGTGCTCGCCGCCGCCGGGGCCATCGACCACGACCAGCTGGTCGCCACCGTCGAGCCGTGGCGGGCGGAGGGCCCGTCGAACGGCGGCCGTCGCGGGCCCACCCGCCCCCCGATCGCGGTCGCGGCGCCCGAGCCGGCTCCGGCGGGCTCGCTCCGCGTGTCGCATCGGCGCCTCAGCCAGGCGAACGTGTGCCTGGGCATGCCCGCCGTCGCGCGCGACCACCCCGATCGATGGGCCCTCGACCTGCTGGGCGCGATCCTGGGCGACGGGATGGGGAGCCGCCTCTTCATCGAGCTGCGCGAGCGCCGCTCGCTGGTGTACGACGTCTCGACCTTCAGCTCGCTGTACACCGATACGGGGGTCTTCGGCATCCATGCCGGCTTCGACCCCGAGGACGCCGGCCGGGTCATCGGCGCCATCCTGGACGAGCTCGACCGGGTGGTGACCGAGGCGCCGGGCGAGGCGGAGCTGGCGCGCGCCCTGGCCTACACCCGGGGCCGCCTGGAGCTGCGGATGGAGGACAGCGCGGCGGTAGCCGGCTGGCTGGGGATGGGGGAGACGCTCCTGCCGCGGATCCTGACCGTCGACGAGGTCATCGAGCGGCTCGAGGCGGTGACGCGTGACGACCTGCTGCGGGTGGCGCGGACCTACCTGGCGCCCGACCAGGTGCGGCTGGCCGCCCTGGGGCCGTTCCGCAGCCGCCGTCCGTTCGAGCGGGCCATCCGCCGATGAGTGACGAGGCCGCCCCGCCGGAGGCGGGCGAGGAGGAGCCCGACGTCCACGTCGTGGACCTGGTGGCCGACGAGCTGACGCTCGCCCGAGCTCAGCTGGCGTCGGGCCTCCCCGGCGTGGCGGAGGGCACGCTGCGGCGCCGTCTCGGACGGCTCGAGGCCGACGGCTCGGGGGTCGGAGACGAGGCGGACGCGGCGCGGGCGGCGCTCGCCGAGGCGCTGTGGCGCCAGCACCGGCCGGTGGCGGCGCGCGGGGCCCTGGAGCAGATCCGGCCCAGCAGCCCGCAGCGTCGCCTGCCGATGACGATGCTGGTCGAGGCCGAGTCGCTGGCCGTCGCCGGCGAGCTCGACCGCGCCACCGGCACCATGGAGCGCGTGGTGGCGGCGGTGGGCGTCGACCGTGCCGACGAGCTTCGCGCCGGCGTTCCCGGGCGGCTCGCCTGGCCCCTTCCGTCCGAGCTGCGGCCGGCCCCGTCGGTACCCGGGCGGCCACCATGGACGCCACCGGCGCCCGACGACGCGGAACCCGATCGCGGCGAGCGCGACGATGAGCGCACGGCCGCCGCGCGACAGCGGCTCGAGGAGGCGCGCGTGGCGTACGTGGCGGGCGACCTGGAGCGCGGCGACACCGAGCTGGGGATCGCGGTCCGCCTGGATCCGGCGCTGGCGGCGGACGGCGTGGCGATCCTGGAGCCGACGCTCGGCGGACAGCCGGCGTCGGACCGTCTGCTACTCTACGGCGACCTCCTCCGCGCCGCCGGACGCCAGGTCGAGGCCGAACGGGCCTACGATCGTGCCGCCGAATCCCGGCGCTGAGCGACCCGATCCATCGCCCCGACCTCACCGGTCGATTCACAGGAGCCTCACGTCGCCATGCAGCGCACGCTCGTCCTCGCCAAGCCCGATGCCGTCCAGCGCGGGCTCGTCGGCGAGATCATCGGCCGCTTCGAGCGCAAGGGCCTCAAGCTCGTCGGCCTCCGCCTCCTCTCCGTCCCGCGCCAGATGGCCGAGGAGCACTACGCGGTCCACGCGGGGAAGCACTTCTACGCCGGCCTGGTCGAATTCATCACCTCCGGGCCGGTGGCCGCCTTCGCCCTCGAGGGGCCCGATGCGATCGCGGTCGTGCGCAAGATGGTCGGCAAGACCATGCCGAACGAGGCCGAGCCGGGCACCATCCGTGGTGACCTCGGCGTCAGCGGTCTCCGCAACCTGATCCACGCCTCGGATGCGCCGGAGACGGCGGAGGCGGAGCTGAAGCTGTGGTTCGGGGAAGAGGCGCTGGTCGACTACACGCGCGAGGTCGACGCCTGGATCGTGGCCGAGGAGCCCGCCTGAGGCGCTCACCGACCGGGGTCGTCGTTTGCGCTGGCGCGCACGCAACCGAGAAGCAGGGCTGTTGTCGGTCTCGTGGCGCGGCCATTGGTGCGCTGCGCCGCACATCAGGACGGCGTTGACCGCAGCCGTTCGCCGTTTGGTGCGGTGACGCGCACATCCGCGCCGCCGGTTCTCAGTTGGGTGCGCTGGACCGCAACCCGTGGGCGCGGACCGGTCCCCGAGCCGCGCGTCAGGCGGCGAGGGGCAGCGTCACCGACCGCATGCCCGTCCCGCCGCCCTGCAGCGCCGGGTACGAGGGGCGCTCGAACAGCGTGATGCGGTCGAGCGGGAAGTAGCGCAGCCACGCACGGCCCAGGATCAGGTCCTTGTTGATCGGTCCGAAGGCGCGGGAGTCCTGGCTGGACGGCCGGTTGTCGCCCATCACGAAGTAGGAGTCGTCGGGGACGGTCCAGCTGGTGGTGCCGCGGGCGTCGCGGGGGAGCGTGGCGGCGGTCGTGCCGTCGGCCTGGGTGACCACGTACGGCTCCTCGATCCGCACGGCCGGCTCGCCGGGTCGGGTGATGAAGACCCGGCCGTTCTCGAGCGACACGGTGTCGCCGGGCATGCCGATGATGCGCTTGATGAACGGCACGCCATCGGTGTTCAGGCCCGAGTCGCTCGGTGGCTCGAAGACGATGATGTCGCCGTAGTGGTAGCCGTCGAAGCGGGTCGTCAGCTTGTCGATGAGGATGTACTCGCCGTTGACGATGGTCGGGAACATCGAGGTCTGCTGCACCTCGAACGGCTGGGCCACGAAGTTGTGGATGACCAGGTAGATGAGCAGGGTCAGGACGAGCGTCTCGACGATCTCGAACGCGCAGCCCAGGGCGCGACGCGAACCGGCGCGCTCGTGAGTCACGGGCGCGCCGGGAGCATCGGCTTCGTCGGGGACGTAGGTCATCAGGCGGCAGGTGCGGGCAACGGCCGCGACAGGATAACCCAGACGCGCGGCTAGACTTGCGGGTCCATGGGCACGCTCATCCTCGCTCGCCACTCGATCACCGCCGCCTCCGCGGAGGGACGCAACCTGGGCCAGCGCAGCGACCCGCCCCTGGCCGATGCGGGCGTGGCCCTGGCCCGGGACCTCGGACGCACCCTGGAGCGCGAGCTCGCCGAGCTGCCGCACGACGAGCTGCGCGTCCTCAGCAGCCCGGCCCTCCGCTGTCGCCAGACGGCGGCCTCCGTGGCCGAAGCGCTGGAGCTGCGCGAGGATGCCATCGCGGTCGAGGCCGGCCTGCTCGAGATCGACTACGGCGACTGGGACGGACTGACCCCCGAGGAGTGCCACGCCCGCGACCCGCGGCGGCGCGCGGCGTGGGAGGCGGACCCGTACGCGACGCGCTGCCCGAACGGGGAGAGCGGCAGCGACGTTCGAGCCCGCGCCGATGCCGTCCTGCTGCCGCTGGAGCGCTGGCTGGCCGAGGATCGGGCGCGGTGCGCCATCGTCGTGGCGCACAACCACGTCAACCGCGTCCACCTGTGTTCGCTGTTCGGGTGGCCGATGGCCGAGTATCGGGACCGAATCGTGCAAGACCCTGCCGGGTACAGCCTCGTCACGTTCGGTGGACCGATCCCGGTCATCCGCCGCATGAACGCAGCGCCCGCCTGACGGCCGACCGTTCGATCGGTGCCGTCGGCGTAGAATCCGAGATTCACCGGTAGTCCCGTCCCAGTCCCGTCACACCCGCGAGGTTCCATGTCGCTCGAGCTCAACCAGCAGCTGCAGCCCGTCATGCAGGTCAAGGTCACGCCGAAGCAGATCGCGGCGAACTACATCCTGCAGATGAGCTCGGTCGCGCTGCAGGAGGCGATCGCCCAGGAGCTCGACGAGAACCCGGCGCTCGAGATGCAGGAGCTGCCGACCTGCCCGATCTGCGGCAGCCCGGTCGCCGGCAACTACTGCACCGAGTGCATGCCCCGCAAGGGCGAGGGGGAGGGTGACGAGACGCGCCTGAGCGCCGACGACCTGGGCGGCGACGGGCAGACGCGCCTCCGCGACGAGGAGGACGAGTTCGACCCCATCGCGCGCGCCGAGGCGGACTTCACGCTGGAGGACCACCTCACCTGGAACCTCCACGCGCTGCTGCCGACGCGACTGCACCACGTGGCCGACCACGTGATCGGGGCGCTCGACTCCAACGGCTTCCTGACCGAGTCCGATGCCGACATCGCGTCGGAGACCGGGGTCCTGCCGGAGGACGTCGGAGAGGTGCTGGCGGCGATGAAGGGGCTCGAGCCGATCGGCATCGGCTCGCGCTCGATCACCGAGTCGCTGCTGGCGCAGGTCGAGTACCTGCGCGAGCAGAACGAGATCGAGGTGCCGCCGTACGCCGAGGAGGTCATCGGGCAGCACCTCGCGGACCTCGGCGAGCGCCGCTTCCGCGAGGTCGCCTCGTCCGTCGGCTGCACGCAGCGCGAGGTCATCGCCGTCTGGGAGTTCGTGAAGGCCAACCTCAACCCGTACCCGACGGCGGCGTTCACCGCCGCGGTCAGCGGCGACTCGTCGCGCCCCATCATCCGTCCCGACGTGCTCATCCGCGACATCGACGGTGAGCTCGCGGTGGAGGTGGTCGAGTCCCGCCGCTTCAGCCTGCGCGTGGCCCCGATCTACTCCAGCCTCTCGTCCAAGCTGCGCAGCGCCGAGACCACCGAGGCCGACAAGGAGCACGTGCGGCAGTACGTGGGTCGCGCCAAGTTCTTCATCGACAACATCAACCGTCGGCGCGCGACGATCCAGCGCATCGCCGAGGCGCTGGTGGATCGGCAGCGCGACTACCTGGTCAACGGCGTGCAGCACCTGGTGCCGCTGACCCGGGCGGAGGTGGGAGAGCTGATCGGGATGCACGAGTCGACGGTGAGCCGGGCCACGGCCGAGAAGTACGTCATGATCCCGTCCGGCGAGGTGGTGCCGTTCAGCCACTTCTTCACGGCATCGCTCGGCATCAAGGACCAGATCAAGCGGATGATCGAGGCGGAGGATCCGAAGCACCCGCTCTCCGACCAGGAGATCGCCGACGCCCTCGGGGAGGATGGGATCGCGCTCGCTCGCCGGACCGTCGCGAAGTACCGCGACGAGCTCCAGATCCTCCCGGCTCGCCTCAGGCACCGCTGACGCCTCGGTCGACGCGTCCGATGCGCGCCGTCGTCCTGCGCTCCCTCCTCGTCATCGGCATCGGGGCGGTGCTGCTCGGCGGCGTCCTCTACGTGGCCAGCACGGTGGATGCGCGAGCGCCGGAGGTCCTGGCCGTGCGTCTCACGCAACCGGCGCCCGACCAGCAGGCGGTGGCGCAGATCACGACCAGCATCGAGATCGAGTTCAACGAGCCCGTCCAGCAGGCCAGCGCCGCCGAGGCGCTGCGCCTGGACCCATCGGTGCCGGGCAGCGTCAGCTGGAGCGGCAGCACCATGATCTTCACGCCGGCCGAGCCGCTGCGCCCGGAGACCGACTACGTCCTCTCGCTCGACGCCGGCGTGCGCGACCTGGCCGGCAACGAGATGGCGCAGCTGCCCGAGCCATTCGCCTTCACGACGGTCGGCCGTCCCACGCTCGCCAGCTCCGACCCGTCCGACGGCGCGGACGACGTGGCGCTGGACGCGACGATCGTACTGACCTTCTCGAGCCTGATGGACACCGCCTCGGTGGAGGCTGCCCTGCGCATCCAGCCCGCCTTCCCGCACCAGCTGCGCTGGAGCGGCGACCAGCTGGAGATCGTCCCGACCCGGCCCCTCGAGGCGGGACGCGAGTACCGCGTGCGGATCCGCGAGGGCGCCGCGGACGTCTCGGGCGCCACCCTGGCGCGAGGGGTCTCGATCGCGTTTCGCACGGTCGAGCCCGGGCTGCGGGCGGCCACCCTCGTGCCGCGCGACGAGATCGCCGGCATCGCGCCCACCACGCCCATCGCCATCATCTTCGACGAGCCGATCGATCCCGGATCCGTCGACCGTGACCTGCTGACCATCACGCCCGATGTGGCGGGCAACCTCGACGTGGTCGCCGTGCCGGGCGAGGAGCGTGACGACGGTGCCGGCCGGATCCTGCGCTTCACGCCATCCGGTCCGCTGCCCAGCACCACGACCTTCGCGGTCACGCTGGCTCCGGGCGTCACCGGCATCGATGGGGGCGGGCTGACCGGCGAGATCGCGTGGAGCTTCACCACCGGCGCGCCGGTCGGGACGCTGTCGAACCAGATCGCCTTCCTCAGCGATCGAGCCGGGGTGACGAACGTCTGGGTCATGAACCCCGACGGCACCGGTCAGCGCCAGCTGTCGGCCGAGCTCACGCCCGTCACCGATTACGCCGTCGCCCCCGACGGCAGCTCCCTCGCCGTGACCGACGGCCGCCGGATCGTCGTGCTTCGTCCGGACGGGTCCGACCGGCGGGTCCTCACGCCCGACGGCGCCATCGACGTCGATCCGGCCTACAGCCCGAACGGCGCGGAGCTCGCCTTCGCGAGGCTCGCGGCGCCGGCGGACCGCCCGACCGGGTTGTGGCGCTGGGAGGTCGGCGCCGGCGATCCCAGTCCGGTGGAGCTGACGGGCGGTGGCTCGAGCCCGACCCCGACGGCCAGCCCGACCCCGACGGCGCCGGCCGCGTCCCCGGGAGAGCCGCGGCTGACCGGGACGCTGCGGACGCCGCGCTACGCGCCGGATGGCACCGCCCTCGCCTTCGTCGACCTGGACGGCCGGATCGGGATCGTGGACCTCGGGGATCAGACGCTCTCCCTCGCGCCGTTCACGGCCGTGGCCCCGCCGGTCTGGCTGCCCGACTCGACGGGCGTGCTCGTCTCGCCCGGGCGGGCTGAGCTTCCCACCGCGCCGCCCGTCTCCCCGCTGCGGGGTGCCGCGGACGGGCCCCTCGAGCTGCTGCGTCTCGGGCGCCACGTCACCACGCAGGCCGATACCGGTGGCGTCCGCGTGCTGGCCCTCGCCTCCGATGGCCGGCTGGCCGTGGTGGCCGCCGACGGCAGGCTGCGCGTCGCCGAAAGCACCAGCCAGCCGGCGCGCGCCACCTCGCTCGGCGCGCAGGTCGTCATCGGCGCCGCCTGGGCACCAAGCGAGCCGTCGGTCCTGGCGGTCACGCTCGAGGACGGCAACCTGGTGCTGCTCGACCTCGACGACGGCTCCACGACCCAGTTGGCGCAGTCCGGCGCCTCGCCACGCTGGCTTCCGTAGCGCCGACCATGCGCCGGGCGCGTGCTAGAATCCGCCGGCCACCGCTGGCGGGTCACCCTGGGTCGGACCGCCGGCGTTTCGTGCGTCAACCCCCGGCCGCCATCGCGCCCGACTGTGGGTGCCGGCCGCATTCGGAGGACTCATGGAGCTCATCACCTGGGTGATCCCGCTCGCCGGCCTCGCGGCGATCGCCTTCGCCCTCTACCTCGCCTGGGACGTCCTGCGCGCCGATACCGGCACGCCGGCGATGCAGGAGATCGCCGGGACGATCTTCGAGGGCGCGGTCGCCTTCATCCGGCGGCAGTACCAGACCATCGCCCTGCTCGCCCTCGGCGGCGCCGTCGTCATCGGCCTCGTCATCGGCCTTGTCGAGGGTCGCGAGGTGGCCGACACCAGCGTCTTCGGCTTCGACCTCGGCTGGCGCACGGCCCTCGCCTTCCTCGTCGGTGCGGCGTGCTCGATGGCCTCCGGCATCATCGGCATGTTCATCAGTGTGAAGTCGAACCTGCGGACCGCCGCGGCGGCGCAGCACAGCCTCGTCCGCGCCGTCCAGGTGGCGATGCGCGGTGGCGCGGTCTCCGGCTTCCTGGTTGTGGCGCTCAGCCTCCTGGGCGTCTATGGCATCTTCGCCGCCTTCGGCGGCTTCACCAACCCGGCTGAGGCGCCGTTCCTCATCGTCGGCTTCGGCTTCGGCGCCAGCTTCGTCGCGCTCTTCGCGCAGCTCGGCGGCGGCATCTACACGAAGGCCGCCGACGTCGGCGCCGACCTCGTCGGCAAGGTCGAGGCGGGCATCCCCGAGGACGACCCGCGCAACGCGGGCGTCGTCGCTGACCTCGTGGGCGACAACGTCGGCGACTGCGCCGGCCGAGGCGCGGACCTCTTCGAGTCCACCGCCGCCGAGAACATCGGCGCCATGATCCTCGGCGTCGCGGTCTACACCATCGCGTCGGCCGCCGGGTGGCCTCACCCCGAGGCCTGGATCTTCTTCCCCCTCGTGGTGCGCGGCTTCGGCCTGCTCGCCACGATCGTCGCGATCTTCTTCGTCCGCGGCAGCGAGACGGAGAACCCGATGAACATGCTGAACCGCGGGTACTGGGTCACGACACTGCTGTCCGTCGCCGGCCTCGCCCTCACGACGTACGTGATGATGGGCACCGGCTCCGACGTCACCGGAGCCAACGGCATCCCGGCGTGGGTCTGGTTCTTCCTCGCTGGCATCGTCGGCCTGGCGACCAGCGTGGCGTTCGTCTACATCACCCAGTACTACACCGCGGGCTCGTTCCGCCCGGTGCGCGAGATCGCAACGGCCAGCAAGACCGGGCCGGCCACGAACATCATCAGCGGCACCGCCGTCGGATTCGAGACGACCGCCGTCACCGCCATCACCATCGGCATCGCGCTCTTCGTGAGCCACTGGCTCGGTGAGCAGGCGGGCCTCATCCAGACGCTCGACGACGGCACGACCCGAAACGTCGGCGGCATCTTCGGCACGGCCGTGGCGACCATGGGCATGCTCATGACGACCGCCTACATCCTGGCCATGGACACGTTCGGGCCGATCACCGACAACGCGGGCGGCATCGCCGAGTTCAGCCATGCCGAGGCGGGCGCCCGGGAGATCACCGATCGCCTCGACGCGGTCGGCAACACGACGAAGGCGCTCACCAAGGGCTACGCGATCGCGTCGGCCTCGCTCGCGGCCTTCCTCCTGTTCAGCGCCTACATCGACAAGGTCAACCTCATCCTCACGCGCCAGATCGACAGCGGCATCCGCGAGGCGGGGACCCTCCTCGAGGCGGTCGACCTCGCCAACGTGAGCGTCTTTATCGCCGCGCTCATCGGGGCGATGCTCGTGTACTTCTTCTCGAGCCTCGCCATCCGGGCGGTCGGCACCGCGGCCCAGGCGATCATCGTCGAGGTCCGGCGCCAGTTCCGCGAGATGCCGGGGATCATGGACTACACCCAGCGTCCCGACTACGCGCGCGTCGTCGACATCACGACTCGCGCCGCGCTGCGGCAGATGATCCTGCCCGGCACGGTGGCCGTCGCCACGCCGATCATCGTCGGCCTGCTCCTCGGCCACGAGGCCGTGGCCGGCCTGCTCATGGTCGGCACCATCGCGGGCGTCATGCTCGCCACGGTGCTGAACAACGGCGGCGGCGCGTGGGACAACGCCAAGAAGTACATCGAGTCCGGCCAACTCACCGACGACGCCGGCAACGTGCTGGGCAAGGGCTCCGACGCCCACGCCGCCGCGGTCGTCGGCGACACGGTGGGCGATCCGTTCAAGGACACGGCGGGACCGTCCCTCCACGTCCTGGTGAAGCTGTTGGCGACGATCACCCTGGTGCTCGCGCCGCTCTTCATCCGGTAGCAGGTCCGATGGCCGCCGGCCTTGCGCCGGCGGCCGGATCGGTCTCATGGACCTCATCATCCAGGCCGCGCTCGTCGGTCTCCTCCAGGGCCTGACCGAGTTCATCCCCATCAGCTCGTCGGCGCACCTCGAGCTGGCGCCGTGGATCGCGGGCTGGGGCTCGGACGGCCTGATCGGCAGCCTCGCCTTCGACGTCTTCCTGCACCTCGGCACCTTCGTCGCCTTGGTGCTGTACTTCTGGCGCGACTGGGTTCGATACATCGCCGCCTGGTTCGCGTCGGTGCGCGAGCGGCGCATCGGGGACGACCCGGATCGGCGCATCGCCTGGTTGCTGCTGGCCGCCACCATCCCGGCCGCGATCATCGGCTTCGCCCTCGAGGACTTCATCACCGAGGCGTTCCACGGGGACAGCGACGGGGCGCGGCTGGCGATCGCCGGGTTCCTGGTCATCGGCGCGCTCGGCCTCTGGCTGGCGGACCGATGGGGGCGCCGGCAGCGCCCGATGGAGAACCTGTCGACCGGCTCGGCCCTGATCATCGGCTTCAGCCAGGCGCTGGCGCTGCTGCCCGGGATCAGCCGATCCGGGGCGACGATCACCGCTGGGCTGGCCCTGGGCCTGACCCGGGAGGCCGCGGCCCGGTTCAGCTTCCTGCTGGCGACGCCGATCACCTTCGGCGCCGGCGTGTACGGCTCAAGGCACCTGCTCACCGAGGCGCACACGTCGGCGGAGTGGATGGCGATCGGCGTCGGCTTCGCGGTGGCCGCGCTGTCGGGCATGATCGCCATCGGCTTCCTGCTGGCCTGGCTGCGGCGACGCTCCGTCGCGATCTTCAGCATCTACCGCATCGGCTTCGCGGCGCTGGTCGTCCTCCTCGTCGTCCTGGGTCGCTGACGCCCGACGAGCACCGTCGCTCGGCGGGGCAGCGGGGTCGAGCGATCTTTGACTTCCCCAGGGGTCCGACCTACAATGCGGCGGCCGCCGGGAGAACCGGCCGGCATGCCTGGCCCATCGGGTACGGCCAGCTTCAGGAGACGCCGCCTCCAGTCAATCGACCGGGCGCGGGGCCTGGAGCGTTTTTTGTTATCAGCAACAGACGTGGTCGGTCCGTAACCCCAACGGCCGGCACCCCCGGAACGGGGACGTCGCAGGAGGACGAGGGGGCCTACGCCAATGAACACCAAGCCGGTTTACCTCACCGCCGAGGGTCTCGAGAAGCTCAAGGCCGAGCTCAACGAGCTCATCACCGTGGAGCGTCCGCGCATCGCCGCGCGCATCCACGAGGCCAAGCTCGACGGCGACCTCAGCGAGAACGCCGAGTACGAGGACGCGAAGCAGGAGCAGTCGTTCCTGGAGGGGCGCATCGCGACGCTCGAGCTCCAGCTGCGCAACGCCGCCGTCATCGAGAAGACGAACGGCGACGCGGTGGGGATCGGCTCCAAGGTGGTCATCAAGGGCAGCGACGGCGAGGAGACGTTCACCATCGTCGGCTCCGCCGAGGCCGCGCCCCGCGAGGGACGGATCAGCAACGAGTCGCCCGTCGCCGTCGCGCTGATGGGCCGCAAGAAGGGTGATCGCGTCGTGGTCCAGGCCCCGTCCGGGCCGATCGAGTACACGGTCGTCCGCGTCGGCTAGGGACGCACGTGTTCTGGCCTGACGAGTTCGCCGCGCCGGCTGTCTGGGCTGCGCGTGTTCTGGGCTGACGAGCTCGCGGACGCGTCACGGGGCCGGCAGGTCGTCAACGACTCCAAGACGCCCTCCGGGACGGTCCACGTGGGCAGCCTGCGAGGGCCGGTGGTGGTCGACGCCATCGCCCGCGCCCTGCGCGACGCCGGCCGCGAGGTCGAGCTGCGCTACGGGGTGGACGACCTCGATCCCATGGACGCGCAGGCGCTGCTCACCCCGGACGCCATCGAGCGCTCCATGGGCGTCCCGCTGGCCCACGTCCCCGATCCGGCGGGCGACTGCCACCCGTCCTACGCCCGCCACTTCGCCGGGGTCTTCATCGACACCTTCGCCGGCCTCGGCATCCGGCCGGACACGTACTACTGGATGAGCGAGGTCTACGGCTCGGGCGCCATGGACCGATACATCCGCACGGCGCTCGACGCCGCGTCGACCATCCGGGACATCTACCGGCGCGTCGCCAACGTCAACCACCCGGACGCGTGGCACCCGCTGTTCGTCATCTGCGAGTCGTGCGGCCGCATCGGGACCACCATCGTCACCGGCTGGGACGCCGCGCGCGGCGTGGTCAGCTACGAGTGCCGCGCGGACCTGGTGCGCTGGGCCACCGGCTGTGGCCACGCGGGCGAGGTCTCGCCGTTCGGCGGCCGCGCCAAGCTGCCGTACAACGTCGACTGGGCCGCCAAGTGGGACCTGTTCGGCGTCACCATCGAGCCGGCCGGCAAGGACCTCTCGACCGCGGGCGGCTCACGGGACCGGTCCGATGCCATCGCGCGCGAGGTGTTCGGCAACGAGCCGCCGCGCAACCTGCCATACGAGTTCCTCAACATCGGCGGGCGCAAGATGTCCACCTCGAAGGGCGTGGGCGCCGCGGCGACCGAGATCGCCGACGTCATCCCGCCCGAGCAGCTGCGGCTCCTCTTCCTGCGACCGCGCCCCAACACGGCGATCGAGTTCGACCCGTACGGCACCGATGCGATCCCGCGGCTCTTCGACGAGTCGGACCGCTTGGCCGCCGCGACGGCGGGACGCGAGGTGCGCGGTGAGCTGCCGCCCGACCACGAGCGGGTCTTCGCGCTGACCCAGGTGGACGCCGATGCCGACGTGGCGACCCTGGCCGCCGCCTACCGTCCGGCGTTCGGCCACCTGGCCCTGCTGGAACAGGTGCCCGGCGTCGACGTCGAGGAGCGCGTGACCGCGGAGAAAGGTGGTCCGCTCACCGAGCACGAGCGGCACGTGCTGGAGGAGCGCCGGCGCGCGGCCCGCGCCTGGCTGGCGGCGTACGCGCCGGACCGCGCGCGCCTGGCGGTGCAGCGCGACGGCCTCCCGCCGGCGGCCGGCGACCTCGACGACGCCCAACACGCCTACCTGGCCGCGCTCGCCGATGCCCTGGGCGGCGTCGACTGGAGCGGTGAGGCGGTGCAGGCGGCGATCTTCGCCACCGCCACGGCCCACGAGCTGCCGGCCGGGCGCGCCTTCGCCGCCCTCTACGCCGCCTTCCTGGGGCGCACGTCGGGCCCGCGGGCGGGCTGGCTGCTGGCCGCGCTCGAGCGGGACTTCGTGGTCTCCCGCCTTCGCGACGCTGCGGCCGCGGCGGGGGTGATGTCATGAGCGTCGGCCTCCAGCGCCTGCGCGACGAGGCGGACCTGCTTCGGCGTGCCGCGATCGACAAGGGCGAGGACCCCGCCGTGGTCGACCTCGCTGTCGAGCTGGACGAGCGGCGTCGGGTGCTCCTGGCCGAGGGCGACGCCCTCAAGGCGGAGCGCAACGCCAGCTCGAAGCGCATCGGCGAGGCGATTCGCGGCGGCGCCGACCCGAGCGGACCCGAGGTCGCGGCGCTGAAGGGGCGTTCGACGGGGGTGGGGGAGCGCATCAAGGCCATCGACGAGGAGCTCGCCGGGATCGAGGCCGACCTCGACGACGCGATGCTCCGCATCCCGAACCCGGCGGAGCCCGACGTGCCGATCGGCGGCGAGGACGCGAACGTGGTGGCCCGCACGTGGGGCGAGCCGCAGGCCCGCGTCGACGACTCGGATCCGGACTACGGGCCGTGGGAGCGACGCCCGCACTGGGAGCTGGCCGAGTCGCTCGGCATGCTGGACAACGCCCGCGGCGCCAAGGTCGCGGGGTCCGGCTTCCCCGTCTACCTCGGAGCGGGCTCGAACCTGCAGCGCGCGCTGATCAGCTGGTTCCTGGACGTCCACACCCGCGAGCACGGGATGACGGAGGTGTGGCCGCCGGTGCTGGTCAACGCCGATTCGGCCCGCGGCACGGGGCAGATCCCGGACAAGGAGGACCAGATGTACGTCGTCACCCGCGACGACCTGTACCTGATCCCCACGGCCGAGGTCCCGGTCACGAACCTCCACCGCGACGAGATCCTGGACGCCGGCGCGCTCCCGCTGCGCTATGCGGCCTACTCGGCGTCGTTCCGCCGTGAGGCGGGCGCGGCCGGCAAGGACACGCGCGGCATCCTGCGCGTCCACCAGTTCGACAAGGTCGAGATGGTGAGCCTCACCCGTCCCGAGGAGTCCGCCGCGGAGCTCGAGTGGCTCACCGAGCGGGCGGAGGTCCTCCTCCAGCGCCTGGGCCTGACGTACCGCGTCCTGCTGATGGCGACCCGCGAGATGGGCTTCACCCAGGCCCGCAAGTACGACCTCGAGGTCTGGGCCCCCGGCGTCGAGCGCTGGCTGGAGGTCAGCAGCGTGAGCAACTTCCGTGACTTCCAGGCGCGCCGCATGGGGATCCGCTTCCGTCCCGAGGCCGGCGCCCGCCCCGAGCTGGTCCACACGCTGAACGGCTCGGGCCTGGCGCTGCCGCGGACCGTGGCCGCGATCCTGGAGACCTACCAGCACCCGGACGGATCGGTCGACATCCCCGAGGTGCTGCGGCCCTCCTTCGGCGGGCAGGAGCGCATCGGTCCCTCGGGCCACGCCTGAGTACGGCTCCGCGCGCGGTCGGTGATCCGGCGCGCCGATCGGCGCGTACCCTCATCACCATGTCGATTCCCGCGCTGCTCGCCACCTTCGGCGTCATGGCCGTCCTGGACGGCATCTGGCTGACGCTGGTGGCCCGGAACTTCTACCGCGACAACATCGGGCACCTGCTCGGCGACGCCACCAACTGGCCGCCGGCCATCCTCTTCTACGTGATCTACACCGTGGGTGCGTGGTTCTTCGCCACCCAGGCCGGCGTGGACGACGGATCGGCCATCACCGGCGCGCTGCGCGGTGCCGCCTTCGGATTCGTCGCCTACGCCACCTACGACCTGACCAATCACGCCACCCTGCGCGGCTGGCCGACGCTGGTCACCGTCGTGGACATGGCGTGGGGAACGGTCCTGACCGCCACGGTTGCCGGGCTGGCGACCTGGATCACGCTGACCTTCTTCGCCTCCTGAGACCGATGCGCCCGCCACTGCGGGCGACCACCACGCCGCCGATGCACAGCGCGCCGCCCAGGAACGCGAGCGCCGGCGGCACTTCACCCAGGACGAACCAGGCCATGATGATCGCCACCGGCGGCACCAGGTAGGTGGTGCTTCCCAGTCGGCCGGCGCTCGTCCGGTTCAGCGCGAAGGCCCAGGTCGTGAAGGCGATGGCCGTCGGGAAGACGCCCAGGTAGACGATCCAGCCGATGGCGTCCGCCGGGGCCGTGCGCAGCTCGTGGACCAGCAGCGGCCCGAACGGCAGGGTCACCAAGGCGCCGACGGTGCATCCGATCCACGTCACCGTCAAGGCCGGCACGCGCGCCAGGGCCGGCTTCTGGAGCGTCACCCCGATGGCGTAGGCGAGGGCCGCGGCCAGGCACAGCAGCACGCCGATCGGCGCCGACGCCTCGCCCGAGGCGGTGCCGCTGGCGAGGCCGATGACCGCCGTCCCGGCGAACGCGATCGCCGAGCCGGCCACGAGCCGGGGCGGGAAGCCCTCGTGCAGGAAGAGGCCGGCGAATGCGGCGATGAGGATCGGGCCGACGTTGACCAGCATGGCCGCCGTCCCGGCGTCGACCAGCCCCTCGCCGGCGTTGAGGGCCACGAAGTAGGTGCCGAACCAGACGACCCCGGCCGCGCCGATGAGCAGCCAGTCGCGTCGACGTTCCGGCAGGGCGGGACGCCGCAGGGCGACCAGCATGCCCAGGGCAATCGCGCCGACCAGCAAGCGTCCCAGCGCGAAGGAACCGGGGGAGAGGTCGTCGGCCACGGCGCGGATGCCGACGAAGGCGGAGGCCCACAGGACGACGGTGAGGAGAGCGGCCCCGATCGCGAGCCAGTCGAGGCTGGCGGCGGCCGGCACGCCGGGCTGGTCGAGGGTGGTGGTCGTATCGGTCATCGGTGGTCAGAACGCTCCGCCGCCGCAGGGTGTGAGATCGCGAAGCGGATACGATAGCCGTGGCCGCGGAGGGGTGGCAGAGCGGACGATTGCAGCGGTCTTGAAAACCGCCGTGGGGCAACCCACCGTGGGTTCGAATCCCACCCCCTCCGCCACCTGCCCACCCGCTGAGCGTCAGGCAAGCCGATTCGGAAGTATCGGGACGTCGTCGCCGCGATGTCCTCAGAAGCGGTCGCAGGTGCACGCGGCGGTGCGCCGGGCGGTCGGGTTCCACCAGTGGTCGGGGCATCCGCCGACGACGTTCCGCATCAAGGCACGCTGCTCCCACCAGGGGATCGATCGGGGGGCGGCACCGCCGCTCAGGACACGGAGGCGCGGGGTCGAAGTCGGGGTGGTGGCCAGGGCTTGCACGGTCATCGGAATGGCTCCAGGTCTGCATCGGTCTGGGGGCTGATGGACCGATCCTGACGCCGCCCACGCCATCCCACCACGCACGCTCGGCCGAGTCGACCGCCCGACGTTCCACCCGGGTCCCGCTACGTCATTCGTTCGAGGCGGGGACCTCGTGGTGCAGCCGGCATCGGGCCTCGTAGGTTTCGTCGCCCATGCCGCCGATGACGATGAGCGGCGAATCCGCGCCGGCCGGCTGCCCGTCGATCAGCCGCTGGGTGCGGGTCGCCGGCTCGCCGCACACCATGCAGATGGCGGTGAGCTTGGTCACCTGGTCGGCCAGGGCCAGGAGGCGCGGCATGGTGCCGAACGGGATGCCGCGGAAGTCGCGGTCCAGGCCCGTGACGACGAGCTGCTTCCCGGCCGATGCGAGCCGCTCGACCACCTCGGGCAGGCGCTCGTCGAAAAACTGCGCCTCCTCGATGGCCACGATGTCCGCGTCGCCGACGGCCGCCTCGATCTCGTTCGAATCGTCGACCGTCACCGCGTGGTGCTGGGCCCCGGAGCGCGAGACGACCGTCGTCGCCTCGGTCCGCGTGTCGAGCCGCGGCTTGACCAGGATGACCCGCCGCCCGGCGATCGAGAAGCGCCGAAGCAGGCGCAGCATCTCGTCGGTCTTGCCGCAGAACATGCAGCCGGCGATGACGTGGAGCCAGCCGTGCGTGTAGAACATCGCAGCCGAGTCTACGAAATGGCCGGGTCGCGCCGGGGCTGACCGCCGTCAGCCCGCGGGCCCGTTCGGGTCCTCCGCGCCAACGGTGGGCTCGTCCGCGTCCAGGGTCGCGTCATCGGCGATGCGCTCGGCCTGCTCCGCGTCCCGGACGAAGCTGCTCCCGAAGGTCGAGGCCATCTGCGCGACCGGCGGCCCTCCGCCGTCCACGTCCGTGCCGTGCTTCCCGTGAAATTCGTCGACGGCGATCGGATCGCCGTGGATGTCGTCGCGATCGGTCATGCCGGTCCCGTGCAAGCAGCCCGCGTGCCGCCTCAGTCGCCGACGACGGCGATGCCCTCGACCTCCACGCCCAGCTCGGCGGCGAGGGCGCCGCGCAGCGCATCGGTCGCCGGGGTCGTGCCCGTCAGGAGGCGGGCCGTCTCCGCGGTCGAGGCCAGGAAGGGCAGCTGGCCGTTGGCGACGGTGCCGCCCGATCCCTGCGCGGCCTGCATGAGCGGCGTCGAGCCGGTGGTCAGCACCAGGTCCAGGACGTAGCGATCCGCCGGCAGCAGGTCCGCGTCGAACGGCATCTGCACCCCGTCGGCGCCGATGCCGGAGGCGTTGATGAGCAGCTCGGCGCGCGCGAGCTCGGCCTCGATGATGGCGTCGTGCCACGGACGCGCGCGCAGCTCCATGTGCCGCGCGCTGCGTGAGAAGTGCGTCACCAGCGACTCCGCGCGGTGCAGGTGGCGATTGAGCACCGCGACGTGCTGGAAGCCGGAGGAGATGAGAACCGCGACGGCCGCGCGCGCCCCGCCCCCCGCGCCCAGCACCACCGCGTGGCGCGGCCACTTGCCCTTGACCCTGGGCAGGATCGACTCCATGCCCGCGCGGATGCCGTCGACGTCGCTGTTGTAGCCGCGCAGGCGCGCATCGGTCCGGACGAAGAGGTTCACCGCCCCGCTGATGCGCGCGTCGTCGCTGAGCGCGTCCGACAGCGGCGGGGCCTTCTCCTTGTGCGGCGAGGCGATCAGCGCCCCGGCGAACTCGTCGCCCGCGCGGACCTCCTTGAGCGCCTCGGCGAGCTGGTGCGGACGTCGCTCCCAGTGCTCGATCGTGATGCCCGAGCCGCTGGCATCCAGCGCGGCGCGCAGCACCGCCTCGAGCGGCGTTCGGTGCTCCGGGAAGGCGATGATCGGGAGGCGGGTGGCAGGCATCTCGGGCTCAGGTCTGGGGACTTTCGGTGGGTACGTCGAGCCGGGGACGTGTTCGTCCGCGGCGAGACCTCATGCTATCATCGGCCGCGATCGGAGAGGTCGCATAGTGGCCTAGTGCGGCGGTTTGCTAAACCGTTGAAGGGGGTTTCCTCTTCCGAGGGTTCGAATCCCTCCCTCTCCGCCAGCCTCCGCGGTTTCGACGGGTGCCCGTAGCTCAGTGGATAGAGCGTCAGGTTGCGGACCTGAAGGTCGAAGGTTCGAGTCCTTTCGGGCACGCCACTCCCCCTCGCGCGGCTTCTCCGCGCCCCCTAGCATGGCGCGGTGCTGATCGGCCCTCTCGGCGGTCCCGTCCTGCGTGCTCCGGGCTGGACGTTCGACGCCGGCCTGTACGAGGTCCTGCTGCTCGTCGGCGGCATCGTGGTGCTGGTCGGTGCGGTCGTCCTCTCGGTGCAGCGCGGCCGCCCCTTCTCGGCCGCGCTCGTCTACCTCACCGCGGGCGTCGTCATCGGCCTGGGGCTCCGCGCGGTCGGCATCAGCTGGTACGACCCGGTGGAGAACGGCGAGCTCTTCAGTCGGGCGGCCGAGTTCGCCGTGATCGTGTCGCTGTTCGGTGCCGGCGTGAAGCTGGACCGACCGCTCACCTGGCGGGCCTGGCGCGTCACCGCGCTCCTCCTCGTCGTGGCCATGCCGCTCACCATCGCCGGCGTCGCGCTGCTCGGGACGTGGCTGCTCGGGATGTCGCTGCCCGTCGCCCTGCTGCTCGGCGCCGTGCTGGCACCGACCGACCCGGTGCTCGCCGACGACGTCCAGGTTGGCGGACCGATGCAGGACGAGCCCGAGGACGAGCCGCGCTTCGCCATCACCGCGGAGGCCGGCATGAACGACGGCCTCGCGTTCCCGTTCGTGATGCTGGCCCTGACCGGCTTCGAGCGCGGCTTCGGCCAGCTCGGGGAGTGGGGGCTCGAGTGGCTGAGCGCCGACCTCGTGTACCCGATCGTCGTCGGGGTGCTCATCGGTGCGGTCGCCGGCCGCCTGATCGCCGCCGCGACCTACCGCGTGCTCGACCGTGGCTGGCTCGCGAACCCGTTCGACGCCTTCGTCGCCATCGGCGCCATCTTCGCGGTCTACGGCGCGACCGAGCTGGTCGAGGCCTACGGCTTCCTGGCGGTCTTCGCCGCCGGCGTCGCCTTCCGTCGCTACGAGGAGCGCAACGAGGTCAACCGCCGGCTGCACGAGGTGACGCTGGTGATCGAGAAGCTCGGCGAGCTCTCCGTGCTCCTGCTCCTCGGCTCCGTGCTGCCGATCGGGGGCGTCCTGGAGCTCGGGCCGCAGGTGCTGCTGATCGGCATCGGCCTGATCGTGCTGGTGCGGCCGCTGGCCGTCCTGATCTCGCTGCTGCCGACCCGGCTGCCGTTCCGCGAGCGCCTCTTCATCGGCTGGTTCGGCATCAAGGGGATCGGCTCGATCTACTACCTGGGCTTCGCCTTCGCGGCGCTCACGCCGCCCGACGCCGGCCCGCTGTTCAGCGCCACCGCGATCGCCATCCTGCTCTCCGTCGCCGTCCATGGGCTCACCAGCTCGTGGCTCACGCGGCGCCTGATCGCGGCCCGGGCGGGCTGACCGCGCTCAGATCCAGCACCAGCCCTCGGGTGGGGCGCCCTGGCTGGAGCTGTCGTCCGGCAGCGGTAGGGTCGTTCCGTCGGGACGTTCGCAGTCGGTGAACAGCATGCGCGCCCGCCAGCCGTCGGCGTCGAGCGGCAGCGCCACGGTGACGGGGAGGAACCAGGCGAACGTCGCCACGACCACCACCGCGTACGCCACGGTCGCCACGCGCCCCGCCAGCCGCGCCCACGCCCAGGCGGCGACGACCCCCAGCGCCAGGCAGAGGAACGGGACGGTGGGCAGCAGGTACCACAGGAAGGTCTGGCTCCGGTCGCCGGAGAGGACGAGCCACGGCAGGTAGGTGGAGACGGCCGCCGCCAGGATCACCGGCTCGGGCCGAAGCAGGCGCCAGCCGGATCGCGCCCAGGTCCAGGCCAGGCCGATGAGCGCCAGGACGGCCGGCCACCATACGGCCGGGTTGCCCAGCGCCAGGATCTCGCGGTACGTGCCGCCCTCGTCGCCGAACCAGTAGGCGACCGGCCGCTTGAGCGGGATCCATGACCACGGCGGCGACTGGTACGGGTGATCGCCGCCCAGGCCGGTGTGGAAGTCCAGCATCGCCCGCTGGTGCTGCCAGATGCCGTTCCAGACCGATGCGGGATCCCACGGCGCGGCCAGCAGCTCGCCCGGCATGCGCCCGGTGTAGCTCGCCACGTACACCAGCACCGGCACCAGCCCGAGCAGCAGGATCGTCGGGACGGCGTCGGCACGGACGGCGCGCCCGATCCACGCGGCCCACCCGGCGTCCGGGTCTCGCCGCCGCCGCTCGGCGATCTCCCACGCCACCACCAGGCCGATGACGGCCGGCGCCACGTACGCGCCCGACCACTTGGTTGCGGTGGCCGCGCCCAGGCAGATGCCGGCGAGCAGGCGCCACGGGCGTCCGAGCGCCAGCCGTCGCCACCCGACGTCGTCGCGGGTGCGGTCGCGGTCGCGGTCGAGGACGGCGGCGAGCACCGCGCCGACCACGAACAGCACGATGAAGACGTCCAGCATCGCCACGCGCGACTGGACCAGATGCAGGAGGTCGGTCGCCAGCAGTCCCGCGGCGGCCACGGCGCCGACGGTCGCCGCCGCGCCCGTCACCCAGCCGCGCAGCAGGCGCCAGGCGAGCAGGTAGGTGAGTGCGACGGTCGCGCTCCCCGCCAGCGCGGCGGTGATGCGCCAGCCGAACGGCTCGTAGCCGAAGAGCGCGATGCCGGCGCCGATGAGCCACTTCCCGAGCGGGGGGTGGGAGCGGCTGGTCAGCTCGCTGATGCCGC
Organism: Candidatus Limnocylindria bacterium; assembly: GCA_035700865.1. Classification (GTDB taxonomy): domain Bacteria; phylum Chloroflexota; class Limnocylindria; order QHBO01; family QHBO01; genus JACDBZ01. Next base: position 35,273 of record DASSOH010000099.1, read on the forward strand.
ACACCGCCTGGCTGGCCGTCACGTACCAGCAGGCGTCGCGCGCGTAGAAGATCTCGTCGAAGACGAGCTCGGTCGGCCGGTTCAGGCCCGCCAGCCGGATGGCGGCGGCGCCGAGCACGATGAGGACGAAGGCCGCGGTATCGATCCACGTCCAGCGCGCTGCCGGACGCTCCTCGGCTGGGTCGATGGCAGGATCCCCTCGCACGGACGGCGCGCGCCGGCACCCGGCCTCGCGGCGTCGGTTCGCATCCTAGTCAAGGTCGAGGGGCGATCGCCAGCCTCAGTCGAAGCGGCGCTCCACGATCGGGACGTTGCCGCCGCCCAGCCGGGCCAGCTCCTCGCTGCACGAGAGGCTGCGTGGATGCACCGGATCCCGGTACCAGACCAGGTAGCGCCAGTGGTCGGACACGGCGCGCAGCCGCGAGCGCGCGTACGCATCGCTGGGCTGGACCCAGGCGTCCTCGGCCGGGAGTCCGTGGCCCGGGACGAGCTGGAAGTCGAGCTCGAGCCCGGCGCAGCTGGTGACGACGGTGTAGCCGCCCTCCCACGAGGGTTCCAGGCGGTCGACGCGCCAGCCGGGGAGCCGGTCGGCGACCTCCGCGCGCACCGTCGTCAGGCCGTCGTCGGGGACGGACGGCATCGGCGCGGTGAGGGCCACGGCGAGCGCGCCGAGCAGCGCGATCGGCGCGACGAGGAGGCGTCGGCGTCGACGCAATCGGTCGGTCATGGGTGAATCGGGTGTGGTCCTGTCGTGGTGCTGGTCGGCGTCCGCGGGGGCGGTCCGCGACGCGCTTGATGATCGAACGCGTCCCGACGAGTGCAGGTTCCATACCCGGATCGGATGCTAGACTCGATGGTAGGCCCGCCACTCCACCAGCCGGCGGGAGGCGCAGCAGACGGACCCGACATGAACTACGAGCTGTACATGGCCGAAGCCATCGCGGAGGCGCGGCGCGGCGGTGAGGAGGGCGAGGAGCCGATCGGAGCCGTCGCAGTGCTCGACGACGCCATGATCGCGCGCGACCACGACCGGTCGGTGACGCACGGCGACCCCACCGCGCACGCCGTGATGCTCACGCTCCAGGCCACCGCCCGCAAGCTCGGCACGCGCCGGCTCGCCGAGGTCACCATCTTCACCACCCACGAGCCCTGTGCCATGTGCGTCGGGGCCATGGTCGAGAGCCGCGTCCGCTCGCTCGTCTTCGCCACCCCGGACCCCGATCGCGGTGCGGCCGGCAGCGTCATCCAGCTGGCGCGCGACCCGGCGCTGCCGCACCAGCTGTCGGTCATCTCCGGCGTCCGGGAGTCCGAGGCCCGGCGGCTGGACACGGAGTCCGCCTCGGTCTGAGCCCTCCGCGCCGGTTTTGGCTCATCCGGCCCCGCTGCGCTAGACTCGCTGCGGCGCGGAGAGGTGTCCGAGTGGTTTAAGGTGCCGCTCTCGAAAAGCGGTGTGCGATGAGCACCGTGGGTTCGAATCCCACCCTCTCCGCCACTCATCCCTCCGGAGAGGTCGCCTAGAGGCCTAGGGCGCGGCACTGGAAATGCCGTTCGGGGCAACCCGACGTGGGTTCGAATCCCACCCTCTCCGCCACGTTCCGAGCAGCGAGATCGATGACCTCCTGGGCCGCCTTCGAGGCCGATGCGCCCGCCATCGCCGCCGCCGCACGGCGGCTGCTGTGGGTTCCGGGCGTGGGCTTCGGCTACCTGGCAACGGTCGACGCCCGGGGCGCGCCGCGCATCCACCCCATCAACGTCGTGATCGTCGGCGGCGCGTTGCTCACCTTCGTCGTCTCCTCGCCGAAGCTCCGCGACCTGACTCGTGACGGCCGCTACGCCCTCCACTCCACCGGATCCGCGGAGGTCAACGACGAGCTGATGCTCGCCGGGCGTGCCGTGCCCGCCCCGCCGGACGTCGATCGCGCCGCGGCCGTCGCCGCCGCCGGCTACGCCGTCGCCGATGACCACGTGCTGGTCGAGCTCGGCGTGGAGCGAGCCCTGTGGGCGGAGTGGTCGTCCCCGCCGCGCTGGCCGCCGACCTACCACCGTTGGGCCGCGGCCGGGCCTGGCTGAACCGGCGAGCTCGCGGGCGGTCGCGCCCCGCCACCCGGGCGCTGCGGGCCGCAAGGCAGCGGAGCGCCGTTTGACCGCCCACCCCGCCAGCCCTACGATCCCCGCGGTCGTGCTAGGCGGGGAACTAGCGGTGCCCTGTATCCGCAATCCGCTACAGCGGAGCTGAACTCCCGGTCGAGGTCCGCGCCGCTCGCCCACCACCACCGTGGTCCGACGTCGAGAGTCGGGTCCCACGCAGCGTCGGTCCGCGAACCCCGTCAGGTCCGGAAGGAAGCAGCGGTAAGCGATCGCCGGCGGGTGCCGTGGGACAACCTGGCTGGAGCCGGGCCCGTGGGTGAGTGCGAGTCGACGCGAATCGACACCGGGTGCACGACCGATTTCCTCCCCTCAAGCGCCGGTCGCCGCCGGCGAATCGGTGTACCCTCGCCCCCTGATGCCCGCGCCCCAGACGCCCCACGACGCCGCCATCGACGTCGCCGCCGATGCCGCCTCGCAGCCCCACCGAGCGCTCTACCGCCGCTTCCGCGCGCAGCGCTTCGCGGAGGTCATCGGGCAGGACCCGATCGTGACCACGCTGCGGCGCGCCGTCGCATCGGAGCGCCTGGCGCACGCCTACCTGTTCGTCGGCCCGCGGGGCACCGGCAAGACCTCGACCGCCCGCATCCTGGCCAAGGCCATCAACTGCACCGCCCTGGGCGCGGACGGGGAGCCGTGCGACGCCTGCCCCTCGTGCGTGTCGATCCGAGACGGTCGCGCCCTCGACGTCATCGAGATCGACGCCGCCAGTCACGGCCTGGTGGAGGACGCCCGAGACCTCGTCATGCGCGCCCTGACCGCGCCATCCGAGCTGCGCAGGCGGGTCTACATCATCGACGAGGTCCACATGCTCAGCACGCACGCCTTCAACGCGCTGCTGAAGCTGATCGAGGAGCCCCCCGACCACGTCGTCTTCATCCTGGCCACGACCGATACGCACAAGGTCCCGCCGACCATCATCAGCCGCACGCAGCGCCACGACTTCCGACGCCTGGCCGATGCGGTCATCGTCGGCAAGCTGACCCGCATCTGCGCCACCGAGGGTGTCGACGCCGATGCCGATGCGCTGGACCTGGTCGCCCGTCTCGCCGATGGGGGCATGCGCGACGCCGAGTCGATCCTCGACCAGGTCCTCGCCTACGCCGCCGGCCGGGTGACCGCCGCCGAGGTGCGGGAGGCGGTCGGCCTGGCTGACGACGAGGCCATCGTCGCCCTGGTCGACGCCTACGCGACCGGCGACGCCGCCGCGGCGCTCGGCCGTCTCGCCGACCTGGCCGATGCCGGACGCGATCTGGCCCAGGTCGCTTCGCAGGCGGAGGCGGAGGCGCGCCGTCGACTCCTCGCCTCGGCCAGTCGCCCCGCCGATGCCGCCCGCCTCGCGCCGATCCTGCGCACGCTGGCCGAGGCCGCCGGCGCCGGTGCGCGGGAGGGGCGTGCGCGCCTGCTCATGGAGCTCCTGGCGGTCGAGGCTGCCGGTGCCTCGCCGCGAGCGGCGAGCGCCCCCGCGACGGCCCCCGCCGCGACCCCTTCACCCTCACCCTCGCCGGCCCGGACGCCGGTCGAGGTGCGGCCGCCGGCCCCCGCGGCGACCATGCCCCAACCGGCGGCGTCGACCGCGGACGACCGCCGTGCCGCTGCCCGGCCGGCCCCGGCCACGGCCGGCCCCGGGCCGGATGATGCGCCCGTCCCCGTCCCCGTCCCCGTCCCCGTCGCTGCCGGGGCGCCCGGCGACCTGGCCGCCATCCGCGGCCGCTGGGCCGACGTCGTCGAGCGCGCGACCCCGGTCATCAAGCCGCTCCTCAAGGAGTGCCGTCCGGTGGCGCGCGACGGCGCGCGCCTCACCCTGGCCTTCCCCGAGGGCCGCGACTTCATGCGCTCGAGGATCTCGCAGCGATCGGCGGCCATCGAGGCGCTGCTGAGCGAGATGTTCGGCGGCGTCTTCGCCATCGAGTGCGTCGCGACCAACGTCGAGCTGGAGCCACTGACCGTCGAGCAGGCCATCGGGTCGTCGGACGATGATCCGGAGGCGCGCGCCCTGCTCGAGGGAGTCCTGAAGATCACCGGCGGGGAGCTCGTCGACGCCCCCGAGGTTCGCTGACCCACCGTCCAACCCCACACGGAGACCGATTCGTTGAACATCGGCCAGATCGCCAAGATGGCGCAGCAGATGCAGACCCAGCTCGCGCAGGCGCAGGAGGAGCTGAAGGAGACGACCCTGGAGGCGACCGCCGGCGGCGGCGCCGTGCGGGTCGTGATCACCGGGGCGCAGGAGGTGCGCAGCGTCGAGATCGACCCGTCCGCGGTCGACCCCGATGAAGTCGAGATGCTCCAGGACCTCGTGATGACGGCCGTCAACGAGGCGATCACGCGCAGCAAGGAGCTCGAGCGCGAGCGGATGGCGGGCATCGCCGGCGGCATGGGCCTTCCCGGCATGCCGGGCCTCCCGGGATTCGGCTGAGCCGTTCGTGGCCGGCCTGATCGCGCCGGTCGCGCGCCTGATCGAGGAGTTCAGCAAGCTCCCCGGCATCGGCACGAAGACCGCCCAGCGCCTCACCTACCACGTCCTGCGCGGCTCGTCCGACGACGCCCGCGCGCTCGCGGCCGCCCTGGTCGCGATCAAGGAGCAGGTCGCGTACTGCAGCGTGTGCTGCAACATCACCGAGGCCGGCGTCGACCCGTGCGACATCTGCGCCGATCCGCGCCGCGACGCGGCGCACATCTGCGTCGTCGAAGAGCCCCTCGACGTCCTGGCCATCGAGCGCACGTCCGAGTACCGCGGCCGCTATCACGTCCTGCACGGGGCCATCAGCCCCATCGACGGCATCGGTCCGGAGCGGTTGCGAACGCGGGAGCTGATCGCCCGGGTGGCGGCGGGCGGGGTGGAGGAGGTGATCCTCGCCACCAACCCCAACCTCGAGGGAGAGGCGACCGCCATGTACCTGGCCGACCTGCTCGCGCCCCACGTTCCGAGCGTGACGCGCATCGCCCGCGGCCTGCCGGTCGGCGGCGACCTGGAGTACGCCGACGACGTGACGCTCATCCGCTCGCTGCAGGGACGGCGTGCCATCGAGCGCTGACCGTTGACGCGATCGAACGCGTGTTCTACCATGGGCGGGCACCGACGGACACGTCGGACGCTCGGAGCGGGTCGCTTGACGGCCTCGAACAGGTGTCCTATAGTCCGTCATCGCGCCGGTCGACAGGCCGGCGGATGAGCCACGAACGGCGATCCGAAACGGATCGCGCCGCGTGACCATCGCGAGTTCACCTCAACAGGAGACTCGAATCGAACGACGCCGCGCTCGCGCAAGCGCAGCCGGCAACGTGGCTTACCAGCTGAAGAGTGACAGGAATCCACACGAGTCAGCGGGACAACGTCGAACTCGTTAACCGGTGAGGAGGCGCAAGCCAATCCACTGGTTTCGTTTTGTACGGAGAGTTTGATCCTGGCTCAGGACAAACGCTGGCGGGGTGCGTGAGACATGCAAGTCGAACGAGGAGCCTCCGAGCTTGCTTGGAGGTTTCCTAGTGGCGGACGGCTGAGTAACGCGTAG
>DASSOH010000100.1:0-2119 GCA_035700865.1 Candidatus Limnocylindria bacterium
TATCCGCTGGAGTTCGGCACCATCTCGGTCTCCGACGGCATCTCGATGGGGCACGAGGGGATGCACTTCTCCCTGGTGTCGCGCGAGGTGATCGCCGACAGCGTGGAGACGGTGATGATGGCCGAGCGGCTGGACGGCTCGGTGCTGCTGGCCGGCTGCGACAAGTCGCTGCCCGGCATGCTGATGGCCGCGGCCCGGCTCGACCTCGCCTCGGTCTTCCTGTACGCCGGCTCGATCATGCCGGGCCAGGTCGACGGTCGCGACGTGACCATCATCGACGCGTTCGAGGCGGTCGGCGCCTGCCTGGCCGGCCGGATCACCCGCGACGAGGTGGACCGCATCGAGCGCGCCATCTGTCCCGGCGAGGGCGCCTGCGGCGGGATGTACACCGCCAACACCATGGCCTCCGTCGGCGAGGCGCTGGGCATGTCGCTGCCGGGCTCGGCGGCGCCGCCCGCGGTGGACCGCCGGCGCGACGGCTTCGCGCACCGGTCGGGTGAGGCCGTTGTCGGGATGCTGCGCAACGGCATCACCGCCCGGCAGGTCATGACCAAGGAGGCGTTCGAGAACGCCATCGCCGTGGTGATGGCCCTCGGCGGCTCGACCAACGCGGTGCTGCACCTGCTGGCGATCGCCCGCGAGGCGGAAGTGGACCTGACCCTCGACGACTTCAACCGGGTCGGCGACTCGGTGCCGCACCTCGGTGACCTCAAGCCGTTCGGGCGCTACGTGATGAATGACGTCGACAAGGTCGGCGGCATCCCGGTGGTGATGAAGGCGCTCCTGGACGCGGGCCTGCTGCACGGTGACTGCCTGACCGTCACCGGCCGGACGATGGCGGAGAACCTCGCCGAGATCGCGCCGCCCGACGTGGACGGGACGATCATCCGGGAGCTGTCCAAACCGATCCACCAGACCGGCGGCCTGACCATCCTGAAGGGGTCGCTGGCCCCCGAGGGGGCCGTGGTGAAGTCGGCCGGCTTCGACGACGAGGTCTTCGAGGGTACGGCCCGCGTCTTCGACGGTGAGCAGGCGGCGATGGACGCGCTGGCCGCCGGCCGGATCACCGCCGGGGACGTGGTGGTGATCCGCTACGAGGGGCCCAAGGGCGGCCCGGGGATGCGGGAGATGCTCGCCATCACCGGCGCGATCAAGGGCGCCGGGCTCGGCAAGGACGTGCTGCTGCTGACCGACGGCCGGTTCTCGGGCGGCACGACGGGGCTCTGCGTGGGCCACGTCGCTCCCGAGGCGGTCGACGGGGGACCGATCGCCTTCGTCCGGGACGGGGACCCGATCCGGCTGGACGTCGGCCGGCGCGCGCTGGACGTGACCGTCGGCTCCGACGAGCTGGCCGCCCGGCGCGACGGGTGGACGCCGCAACAGCCGAAGTACACCCGGGGCGTGCTCGGCAAGTACGCCAAGGTCGTGCAGTCCGCCGCCCACGGCGCCATCTGCGGCTGACCGGTCCGGGCGCGCCCTGGCCGCGAGCGCTCATCATGCAAGATCGCTGTCTTGGATCATGAGACGGATGGGAGACTCGGTTGACGAGGGATCGGTCGAACCGCGACGGTATGTGCCATGCGTTTGGACATTCTTGTACGCACGCGACGCGTCTGCTGACCGGCTGGACACCAGCCACCAGGTCGCGTCACCCCCTCGTCTGCCCACCGGGCCGAGGGGTTTTTTGTTGGAACGACGGGGTCGAACCACGAGGAAGGTCACTATGAGCGAGCAGGTCACCGGCGCGCAGAGCCTGATCCGGGCACTGGAGTCCGCGGGTGCCGAGAACGTATTCGGCATCCCCGGCGGCGCCATCCTCCCCGCCTACGACCCACTGTTCGACTCCACCCGGATCCGGCACATCCTGGTCCGCCATGAGCAGGGCGCCGGGCACGCCGCGCAGGGGTACGCCGCCGCCACCGGCAAGGTCGGCGTGTGCATGGCCACCAGTGGCCCGGGCGCGACCAACCTCGTCACGCCGCTGGCCGACGCGCACATGGACTCGGTCCCGCTGGTGGCGATCACCGGCCAGGTGGCCAGCGGGGCGATCGGCACCGACGCCTTCCAGGAGGCCGACATCCGCGGCATCACCATGCCGGTCACCAAGCACAACTTCCTG
>DASSOH010000101.1:0-12898 GCA_035700865.1 Candidatus Limnocylindria bacterium
TGGCCGGGCCTCGCACCGCCGGCACCGGCGCCCGACGTCGACCATTGGGACCCCGCCACGGCCGATGCCTCGCCCGACGAGCGCGCCGCGCGGGTCGGCGACTTCGTGCGCGTGGCCGGCGACCTCGAGTCGGCCGGCTACTGCTCCACCGATGGGATCGTCACGGCCTTCGCCAACTCCGCCGGCCAACGGCTGAGCGGGCGTGCCACCACCGCGGTCCTCGACGGGATCGCGCGCACGGGCACGTCCGACGGGTCGGCCCGCGCGGCGTCCGTTCGCCTGGCCGACCTCGATGGGTCGGCCGTGGGTGCCGACGCGGTGCGCCGGGCACGGGGCGCGGCGGACGCCGCCGATCTCGAACCGGGCCGCTACGAGGTGGTCCTCTCGCCGGCCTGCGTCGTCAACGTCCTGGGCTTCCTGGCCATCTACGGCTTCAACGGTCGTGCGGTGGAGGAGGGCCGGTCGTTCGCGCGGCCGGGCGAGCAGCAGTTCGATGCCGCCGTCACCATGGCCGACGACGTGACACACCCGATGGCCGTCGGGGTCGGCTTCGACGCCGAGGGCACCCCCAAGCGCCGCGTGGAGCTGGTTCGTGCCGGCACCACGGTCGGGCTGGTGAACGATCGACGCACGGCGAAGGCGCTGGGCAGCGAGTCGTCCGGCAACGCCGTGGCGGGCGCCGGACCGTTCGGCGCGCTGCCCGCCAACCTGGTCCTCGAGCCCGGCGACGTCGCACCGGACCGGCTGGTCGCGGGCGTCGAGCGCGGGCTGCTGGTCACCGACTTCTGGTACACCCGCATCCTCGATCCGCGGACGCAGGTGGTCACCGGCCTGACCCGCAACGGCGTGTGGCTGGTGGAGGACGGTCGCGTCGTTCGGCCCGTGACCAACCTGCGGTTCACGCAGTCCTTCGCCGAGGCGCTGGGGCCGGGCGCGGTGCGGGCCGTGGGCTCGGACCTGACCCTCGTCGCGGGCGGCGTGTTCGGGCTGGGCGCCTACCTGGTGCCGTCGGTGCACCTGGCGTCGTGGAACTTCACCGGCGGCGCCAAGGGCTGACTCGGGTCAGCGCGTCATCCGGATCACGACGATCCGGATGACGAGTCGACCGGCGGGGTGGGGGCCGCTATGCGGCGTCGGCCGCGCGGCGGACCTCGGCGATGTCGATCTTGCCCATCTGCAGCATGGCCTCCATGGCGCGGCGCGCGCGCTCGGGGTCCGGGTCCTCCATCAGCTCGCCCAGCTCACGCGGCACGATCTGCCAGGAGAGGCCGAACCGGTCCTTGAGCCAGCCACACGGGCCGGGCTTGCCGCCGTCGGCCGTGAAGGCGTCCCACAGGCGGTCGACCTCGGCCTGTCCGTCGCACTCGACGACGAACGAGATGGCCTCGTTGAAGGTGAAGTCCGAGCCCCCGTTCAGTCCCTGGAACCGCTGCCCGAGGAGGGTGAAATCGACCAGCAGGACCATGCCGGCGGGGCCGCTGGGCGTGTCGGCCGGCGATCGCGAGATCTTGTCGACGTGGCTGTCCGGCAGCAGGCCGGCGTAGAAGGCGGCGGCCTCCTCGGCGTTGCCGTCGAACCAGAGGCAGGGGTAGAGCGTCGGCATCGGTTCACTCCCGTGGTGGATGGATTCGTCGCTCGTAGGACGAGCCGGCCGCGGCCGACTCATCGGTCGACGGGGCTGCAGCTCCCCGGCTTGACCAGTGGGACGCCCGCTGCGCAGAGCTCGCAGGCCTCGGCCGTCCAGGACGGGATCTCGATTCGCCCGAGCGCATGGACGGGAAGGCCGACCTCCACCGGCGCCACGGAGCGATCGACCATCACCACGGCGGCGACCGGGTCCGCGCCCGCGGTACGCACCGCGTCGACGGTCTCCGCCAGCGAGGCGCCCGTGGTCAGGATGTCGTCGACGACCGCCACCCGCTCGGCAGCCGCCACCGGCCAGCCCCGACGCAACGCCCGGCCGCCGGACGGGACGGGTTCCGCGAACGCCGCCCGCACCTCGCCCCCGAGCTGGCGCGCGACCTCGAAGGACAGCAGCACGCCGCCGGTGGTGGGCCCCACGACCAGGGTCGGCCGGTACGGCATCAGCAGCTCGGCCATGCGCCGTCCGATCTCGACGCCGATCGACGGGTGCTGGAGCACCAGGAACTTCTCCAGGTAGCGGCCGGCGTGTCGGCCGGATTTCAGCGCGAAGTGCCCATCCAGCAGCGCCCCGGAGCGCGCGAACAGCTCCTCGATGCTCGCGTCGCGCAGCGACGCATCGGTCATTCGTAGACGGCCGTGAAATCGACCGATGGGTAGCGTTCGGCGAGCGCCTCCGTGACCCAGTGCAGGACGTCGGACGGGTCGTAGAAGGCGGCGATGGTCCTCGCGTCGGTCACCGTGAGCCCGGAGCGGCGCGCCTCGACGTCACCCAGCACGTCCTGCGGTCGGTCGGAGAGATCCAGCGACGTCTCGAACCGCCCGTCGCTGCGCAGGACCAGGATGTCGTCCATCTCGTCCAGCAGGGTGAGGTCGCCGGTCCGGCGCAGCACCTCCTCGCCGTTCGCCGCGAACTCGCGCAGCAGCTGCCCCTGCGCGGTGGCGATCTGCGAGCGGTACGCATCCGCCAGCTGCCAGAGGCGTTGCGCGGCCAGCGTCTCCTGCTGCGGGGCGGGGAGCCCGGCCTGCCAGTCCTCCTCGCCGCCCTCGACCAGCTCTTCCTCGCGTGCGAGCTCGTCGGCCGGGATCAGGTGCGACGGGGCGTCGCGCGCCGCCTCCATCAGCCACGAGAAGATGTCCGCCGGGTTGTAGAGCTCCACCAGCTCGCTGATCGTGTCGACCAGCTGCTCCTCGTCGTACCACTCACTGTCCGCGGGATCCTGGTAGGTGAGGCGCGTCGTCCAGGTCTCGTCCACCGGGTGGTAGAGCAGGTAGTCCTGCTCGTCGTCGACCAGCTTGATCGGCCCGATCTCGCGCAGCCGATCCCGGTTCGCGTCCAGGAAGCGGCGCAGCTGCTCGGTGGCCTCGTACAGGAAGTCGCGGCGCTCCAGCTCGGCCTCGGCGGCCAGCTCGCGCAGCGCGGTGAGGCGCGGGGACGGGTCGGATCGGCTCATCGGTTGCGGTCGCTCACGGCTTGTAGACGAAGTCGGGGCCCATCCGCTCGCGCAGGAAGATCGTGTGCTTCGAGTCGAACACGGACTCGGCGACGCGGTGCCCGAAGCCGCGCATGCCCGGATCGGCGTACAGCTGGTCGAGGACCGCGTAGTTCGGCAGGTCCAGGATGACGACGTTGTTCCAGGTCGACCCCTCGGTCACGTTGAACCAGCCGACGAAGCGCACCCCGTACTTGCGCTCGGTCTCGCGCGCCTGGCGCGGGAAGAGGTGGCGCATGCCGCGCTTGAAGATCGTGTCGCGGCCCTTGCGGACGTTGAAGAAGGTGACCATCAGGGGCACGTGGCGGTTACTCCGTTCGTGATCGCAGGCTGAGGGCGAGGCTCAGGGCGCCGCCGATGGCGAGGCCGAGCCCGATGCCGAGGGCAAGGTTACCGAGTGCCGTGCCAAGCGCGACGCCGATGCCGAGCCCGATGGCGATGAAGGCCCCGGCCAGCGCGGGCTGGTTCGTGCGGGCCGGCTCGCTGCTCACCGCGCCTCCTCGGTCGCGTCGTCGTCCGTGGGCTCGGCGTCCGATTCGGTCGTGATGATCCGCGTCGGAGTCCTGGCGATCCCCGTCTGGCGGCCCCGACCCTTGCGTCGGTCGGCGAAGAACACGCGCAGCAGGAAGACGCTGGTCATGCTCACGAAGAACAGCAGGATGAGGTCGATCACGAGCAGCGTGACGAGCACCCACACCGGCCAGTTGAACGTGAAGAGGCCGATGGGGATGAGCAGCAGGATGATCGCGAACAGGATCGCCTGCGTGATGAAGCAGCCGAATCCGGGACCCTCGTTCGGGTCCAGGTCCTCGTTGTAGCGAAGCGACAAGCCATTCCTCGCATGGGCGTTCGGTGCGTGGCGGGCCGATCGTCCCACATCGCGTGGACCGATGCTTCGTCTCCGTGGCGGGGCTTCGGCGCCGCAGCGCCGGTAAGCGTTCGATAACCGGCTGGTAACCGATGGCGTGCTATCAAGCGTGTACAGCAGTGCTGTACGCAACCACGGAAGGTGCTGCCCGGAATCCGGGACGCGCCCCATCAGGATCGATACGTCACGCGGCCGTTCGCCACCGTGAGCCGCACGACCCCGGGCAGCTTGCGTCCCAGCAGGGGCGTGTTCCACGAGGCCGATGCGAGCGCTTCGCGCTCGACCACCCAGCTGGCCGATGGGTCGAAGGCCACCAGGTCCGCGGCCGTACCGTCCGTGAGGCCGCGCTGCTCCCCGAGCAGCCGCGCCGGGCGGGTCGAGAGCGCGTCGAGGAGCGTCGCCAGCGGGAGTCGGCCGGCGGCCACCGCCGCCAGGCCCAGGGACAGTGCCGTCTCCAGCCCGATCAGGCCGGGAGCGGCATCGGCGAAGGGGACGAGCTTGCGGTGCTGCTGATGCGGCGCGTGGTCGGTCGCGATCGCGTCGATGGTCCCGTCGGCGACGGCCGCCAGCAGGGCACGCGCGTCCTCGCGCGTGGTCAGCGGTGGGTTCACGCGGCAGGTCCCGTCGTAGGCGGCGCCGGGAAGCTTCGGCTCGCCGTCGGGGTCCTCCCAGGCGAAAGTGCGCTCGCCGCCGATCCAGTCGTCCGCCAGGGCCAGGTGGTGCGGCGTCACGTCGCAGGTCACGCGAACGCCGTCGGCGCGCGCCCGCCGCACGACGTCCAGCGCCGCGGCGGTCGAGAGGTGGGTGACGTGCACCCATCCACCGGTGGCGCGCGCCAGGGCCACGTCGCGCTCCACGATCCGGACCTCCGCCTCCGGCGGCCAGCCGCGCAGGCCCAGGCGGGCGGCGGTCGCTCCGGCGCGCATGACGCCACCGGCGACCAGCGACGCATCCTCGGCATGCTCGATCAGCGGATGGTCCGGCCCCAGTGCGTGGAGCAGCTCGCGGACGACGTCGGGGTCGGCGACGGATGCGCCATCGTCCGAGACGCCGATGGCGCCGACATCCAGCAGCGCGGTGACGTCGCTGCTGGTCATGCCGGCCCGTCGGGCCGTCGCCGCGGCGATGACCCGCACGCGTGCCGCCGCGTCGGTCGCCGCGGCCAGCACGGCCGTCACGCGCGCCGGCGTGTCCAGCGGCGGCTCCGTGTTCGGCATGGCGCACACGGTCGTGAAGCCGCCGTGGGCGGCCGCCCGGGTGCCGCTGGCGACGGTCTCGGCCTCCTCGCCCCCCGGCTGCCGGAGGTGGGTGTGCAGGTCGCAGAAGCCCGGGGCGACCACCCACCCACGCGCCTCGATCCGCTCGGCGCCGGGCGGGACCGCCCCGGCGGTGGTCAGCACCCCGTCGACGATGCCCAGATCCCGTACCGCATCGGTCCCGGCTCCGGGGTCGATCAGGCGCGCGCCGATCAGCAGGACGGTGGCCGGTGGATCGGTCAGGCGGCCGAAGGTCGGCGTCGTCACACCGCGCCGGCGACGGTGGCCAGGATCGCCATCCGCGTCGGCACGCCGTTCTCGACCTGCCGCCCGATGAGGCTGCGGGGGCCGTTCGCCAGGTCTGCCGTGAGCTCGACGCCCTCGTTGGTCGGCCCGGGATGCAGCACCGGAGCGTCCGGCGCCGCCCAGCGCGCCATGCGCGCCTCGTCCAGGCGCCAGGCATCGACGTACGCGTCCAGCGACCCGATGCTGGCCGCCGCGTCGCGCTCCAGCTGGACGCGCAGGGTCATCACCGCGTCGGCGTCGCGGATCCCGTCGGCCAGGGTGGTGGCGGTCTCGACGCCCGGCCACGACTCGAAGCCCGCGATCCACGGCTCGGGACCCGCGACGCGCACCCGGGCGCCCAGGGCCTGGAGGGCGTGGATGTTCGAGCGCGCGACGCGCGAGTGCGCCACGTCCCCGACGATCGCGATCAGCCGGCCGTCCAGCGCGCCGAACCGCTCGCGCAGCGTCAGCGCGTCGAGGAGGGCCTGCGTCGGATGCGCGTGCGTGCCGTCGCCGCCGTTCACGATCCGCAGGCCCGTGCTTCGCACGGCCAGGTCGGGCGCGCCCGAGGAGGCATGCCGCATGACCAGGATGGTCACCCCGGTTCGCTCCAGGGTCCGGAGCGTGTCGACCAGCGACTCGCCCTTGCTCAGACTGCTGCTGCTCGCCTGCAGGTCGACGACGGTCGCGCCGAGCGCCTTCGCGGCCAGCTCGAAGCTGATCCGCGTTCGCGTGGACGTCTCGAAGAAGGCGAGGCCGACCGTCTCGGCCTCGAGCAGCGACCGATACAGCCGCGACGCCCGCGCCGCGCGCATCTCCTCGGCGCGGTCGAGCATCCGCTCGATCTCACCCCGGCTCCAGCCCTCCACGTCGACGACGTGACGGCGCTCCGACGCCGCCACCACCGGGACCGAGATCACGCCGCACCTCCGTTCGACCGCTCGATGACCACCTCGTCCACGTCATCGGTCTCCTGCAGCCGGACGTGGACGATCTCGTCCGGACTGGTCGGCAGGTTCTTGCCCACGAAATCGGGGCGGATCGGAAGCTCGCGGTGTCCGCGGTCGACCAGTGCCGCCAGGCGGACCGCGTGCGGCCTCCCGCGATCGGTCAGGGCGTCCAGCGCGGCGCGCACCGTGCGGCCGGTGTAGAGGACGTCGTCGACCAGCACCACGGTCTTGCCCTCCACCTCGGCCTCGAGGTCGGAGCGGCGCACGATGGGCGCGTGGGCGACCCGCGTCAGGTCGTCGCGGTAGTAGGTGATGTCGAGCGACCCGATGGGGACCGATACGCCCTCGTGCTGCTCGATCAGCGCGGCCAGGCGCCGGGCGAGGGGCACGCCACGAGAGCGGATGCCGACGAGAACGAGACCATCGATGCCGCCGTGTCGCTCCACGATCTCGTGAGCGATGCGCGTCGTCGCGCGGCGGATGTCATCGGCGCCGAGGACCCGGCGTTCGGTCAATGCGGCTCTCCTTGGCGGCCTCACCGGACCGCGTTAAAGGCTTCGCGCGGCAGTATACGACCGCGCGCGGATCGGCGGTGGCGCTACTCGGCCGGCCCACCGCGCAGGACGTAGCCGGCGGGACCGTACCAGCCGCCGCCATCGGCGCCGCTGCCGAGGACGCGCACCTCGTCCGCCTGGCTCCCGGTATTGCGCGTGACGAGCAGCAGGTCGGCGTGCGGCGGATCCATCAGCCCGGCGCTGGGCCGTGCCGCCGTGATCGCCAGGTGGCGACCGGTCGGCGCGATGGCCACGTCGACCACGCGCGTGCCGGCCGGGATGTCGCCGGCATCGAGCGCATGCGTCTGCGTGATCCCGCGCGCATCGGTCGCGTGGCTGAAGTAGACGCGCTCGGGATCGGGGTACTCCACCCCGTTCGAGCCCTGCGAGGTGCCGGTCCACTCGAGGTCCCAGAACGCGTAGGCGTCGCTGTCCGGGCCCCACGCCACGGCCCCCGATGCGAAGGCGCTGCGGCCGATGGTCAGGTCCGCGAACAGCTGCCGCTCGTTCTCGAAGCTGGCCGTCCCGCCGGCCTCCCAGCGGTGCTCGGCCAGGTACGGCGCGCCACCCTCGGCGAGCGTCCAGTCCGCGCCGGACTGCGCCATGGTGCCGCGCCAGTAGATGACGAAGGCACCGTTCGGGCTGACGATCGGCTGGAAGACACCGTCGAGCGTGCTCAGCGCCGTCGCCGCCGGGTCGACGTCCTCCAGCGGTGCGCCGCGATCGTCGACGACCGGCACCAGGTAGCTGACCGGCTCGGGGCCGGCGACGCTGACCCACAGGTCGTACGTGCCCGGCTGATCGGGGTTCTCGACCCAGCTGCCGGCGTACGCGCTGCCGACGTCGGTCAGACGCGTCGTCACGCCGGTGGACGGGTCGAAGACGAAGGCGTCGACGCTGCCGTCACCGAGGCCGCTGACCGTGAACGCCAGGTAGCGGCCGTCGGGCGACCAGGCCATGTGCTGCAGGAAGCTGCCGCCGTCCTGTCCCTCGATCGAGATCGCGGTTGCCCCAATGGCAACCGGCGTGTCGCGCCCGGACGCCTCGCCGATGCGCGTCGCGAAGACCTCCCACGTGCCCTTCTGACCGAACGGTGTTCCGTAGGCGAACCAGTCGCCGTCGGGTGAGAGCTCGCCCTCGGTCGGGCCGCCCGGCGGCACCGTCTCCGCCTCGACCAGCGTCTCCCCCGTGGCGCCGTCGCGCGCGGTGAGCAGCAGGTTGTCGAACGGACCGGTCAGCGCCAGGTAGGCGTCCGGCTCCGGCGACGGCTGGACGGTGGGTGCCGGCGTCGGGGTCGGCGCGGCCGACGCGCTGGGCGCGACCGAAGGACTGGCCGGAACCGGCGTCGCCGAGGCCACGACCGATGCCGACGGCGCGGCCGACAGCGAGGCGCTCGGCGTCGGCGAGTTGCCGACGGCCGACTGGTCGGGCAGGGCGCCCAGGACCACCAGCGCGAGGAGGACGCCGGCGACCGCCGCCAGACCTCCGCCGACGGTGGCGAAGATCACGGCCGGACGCCGCCACCAGGGCAGTGGCACGAAGGCGCCGGCCTCGATGCCGCCGCGCACCCGCGCTCCGAGGTCGCGCGGCGGGGCCACCTGGCGCAGCCCGGCGATGATGCGTCGCTGGTCGGCGAAGGCGCGCAGGGTGTCGCGGCACCGGGCGCAGGAGTCGAGGTGCGCGTCGAGGCGGCGGCGCTCGTCGTCGGTGATGTCGCCGGCCAGCGAGGCGCTGATCAGCTCCTCGAACGGCTCGTGGCGGTCCATCGTCATCGGTCGAAGCCCTCCGCCGCGAGCGCGCGGCGCATCTCACCGCGGGCGCGGCACAGCAGCGTGCGGACGGCGGCGTAGGAGAGGTCCATGATCTCGCCGATCTGCCGCGGGCTCATGTCCTCGAGATCGCTCAGCAGGAGGCACTGGCGGTGATTCGGCCGCAGGCCAGCGAGCGCTCGCTGCACGCGTTCGTCGAGCGTGCCCGCCATCACCTGGGACTCCGGCCCGGGGCTCGGATCCGCGCGGTTGGCCAACGTCGGCTGGTCATCACCCATCGGCCGGACCAGGCGCCGGCGGCGCATCTCGTCGATCGCGGTGTTCGTCGCGATCCGGTAGAGCCAGGAGCGGGTCGAGGACGCATCGGTCAGGGTGTCGAGCTTGCGGTAGGCCTTGATGAAGGTGTCCTGGGTGATGTCGGCGGCACGGTCCGCATCGGCCACCATGCGCAGGACGTAGTTGTAGATGGGCGTCGAGTACTCCTCGAACAGCCGATCGAACGCCCGCTCGGGCGTCTCGGCTCGACCGCTCATGAGCTCCGGACTCCACGGCATCGGGCCGGGAATCGCCATCGACTGCACCTCGTCCTCCGCACACGGCTCCCCGCTTCGGTGTCGGTCTGACGAACGCGTCCCCGCATCTGTTACCGATGCCTACGCGACGAGGTGTTCGCGGAGGACGGCGGCCGCGTATTCCGGCGCGGCGGGGTTCACCGCCAGGGCGGTCGCGCGCTCCAGGCCGGCGATGACGCGCAGGCGCGGGTGGATCTCCCAGTGCCAGTGGAAGGTGGTGTCCAGTCGCTCGCCGGCGGGCGAGGTGTGCAGGAACACGTTGTACGGCGGGTCACCCAGCGCGTCGAGGGCGTGGAGCGCCCGCTGCAGGGTGGCCGTGGTGTCCGCGATGGCGTCGTCGTCCAGCGCGGTGAAGTCCGCGGCGTGCGCGCGCGGGACGACCATCATCTCGAACGCGGAACGGCTCGCGGCCGGCGTGAAGACGACGGCGTGATGGTCGCTGAAGACGAGGCGCTCGCCGTTTTCCTCCTCGGCCTCCGCGAGCGCGCACCACACGCAGCGCCGTGCCTTGATCATCTGTCGCGCCCCGCCGCCGATCTCCTCGGCCACCCAGTGCGGGACCTGGGGGATGGCGTACAGCTCGACGTTGAGATGCTGCGTCCGCGAGCCGGCCTGCATCCCGTAGCTCTGGAGCAGCTGGATGTAGAGCGGCTCCGTGCGCCCGTCGTCGTTGACCGGGCGTGGAGCGGCGGCCAGGGCGCGCATGGTGTCGCGGGCCGTGCGCAGCAGGCTGCCGGCCAGCTGCGGCGAGGCATCGGCCATGCGCTCGTGATGGTCGCGCGGTCCGACCAGGATCTCCCACGCGCCGGTCGCACGCTCCACCTCGCTCAGGCTGAGCTGGGACGCCTGGGCCTTGCTGGAGTCGATGCGGTGGAACGCCTGCGAGCGGAGCGGCACGCGCCGGACGTGGTGCTCGGCCGCGTCGGGCGGGGCGTCGTCGCAGTGGCGGCAGTGCGTCCCCTCGACCGGCTGCGCGGGGATCTCGAAGGAGGCACGCTCGAAGGCCCGGTCCGCCACGATGGCCGACCACCAGCCGGTGACCGGGTCCCGTCGCAGCTCGAACACGGGGCGCATCGTAACCGACGGGCCGGACGGCGCCGGACGTGCCGGCCGCGGAGAAGTTGCGGTGCGTGCGCGAACCACCGGGCCGTTCGGCTCCTGTTGTCCTGGGAACCCAGCCGGTAGAATCCGGCCCTTCCCCGCGCTCGAACCCCATCGAGCCGCGCATCTTCCGTCGGCGGGGGAAGCCGACGTCACGCCTTGGAGGGATGTGAGACCGATGCGACGAACGTTCACGATCCTGGTAGCTGCGACACTGCTCCTGGTGTCGTCCGTCTCGATGGCCGCGGCTGCGAACGGACAGCGACAGATCGGCATCAACGTCGTCCTCAAGCAGGACATCAGCGACGCGGTGCTGCTCGACATCTCGCGCTTCGGCCGGATCAACGACACCTTCCCGGAGATCGACGCGCTGACCATGAAGGTGCGCGAGGCTGATCTCGCCGCCGTGCAGGCGCTGCCGTACGTTGCGGCCGCCGGACCCGATGCCAAGCGAGTCGGCAAGCCAGTCCCGAGCGCCCCGGTCGGGGACTTCGCCAGCGGGATCTCCACGTGGGACCACGATGCGATCGACGTGACCGACTTCGGCGAGGGCCGCACCGCCGAGTATGACGGTGACGGCGTGTACGTCGCGGTGTTGGACACCGGGCTGCTGAGCAGCTGGCGCTACTACTTCGGCGAGGAGCGCATCGCGGAGGAGTTCGCCATTGCCTTCGGCGGCGGCGGCGGCGAGCGCGGCAGCGTCTCGACGCAGCCGAACAAGTGGCAGACCGATCAGAACAGCCACGGCACGCACGTGACGAGCACGATCCTCGGCTACAACCTGCGCGGCACCCCAGTGAACGGCGTGGCGCCGATGGCCAAGGTGATCCCCGTCAAGGTCCTGAACAACAACGGATCCGGCTGGTCGTCGATGGTCGCGGCCGGCATCGTCTACGTGACCGACCTCAAGAAGAGCGGCGCGCTCGGTGATGCGCCGTTGGTGATCAACATGAGCCTCGGTGGCCCCGTCCAGGAGCCGGTCGAGAAGGCTGCTGTGGACTACGCCATCGCCAACGGCGTCATCGTCGTGGCGTCGGCCGGCAACGAGGGCGAGACCGGGATGGGTTACCCCGGGGCCTACGCGCCAGTCATCTCTGCAGCCGCGTCCGGTTGGGTCGGTGAGTGGGCGCCGGGCGCCGGGTCGTGGTGGCAGCGCGACGTTGCCGATCCGACCGATCCCGGCGACTTCTACATCACTGACTTCTCGAGCCGAGCCCTGGTGGGACAGGACCTCGACGTCGCGGCCCCCGGGTCGTGGATCGTAGGTCCGTACCAGGTCAACGGTCAGCTCAGCTACTACTACCTGGGCGGCACCTCGATGGCCAGTCCTCACGTTGCGGGCACAGTTGCGCTGATGGCCCAGAAGGATCCGTCGCTCACGCCGTGGCAGGCGGAGTCCATCCTTGAGGGAAGCGCAATTCCCCTGGGCGCCGGCTGTCGCGATGTCATCGACCCGAACATCGGCGACTACGCCGAAGTGTGCTGGGATGCCGATGCGACAGGTGCCGGCCTGATGGACGTGCCGGCGGCGCTTGCATCGACGCCCTAGCGGACGCCGTCCCGATGATGAGAGGCCCCGGCTCCGGCCGGGGCCTCTCGTTATGGCTTTCCCAGGGCGGCGATGACCTCGTACGGATCGGCCCCGACGACCGGGGTGCCGTACAGCTCCATGGCGCCGATGTCAGAGGACCGCTGGAACGGATCACCGCGGTCGACCATGCGCACGATCGGCGGCAGATCGCGCCACGGGCCGTCCGGCGTTGCGTCCAGCGGCGGGCGCCACAGCGCGAGGTTGAAGGACCGCACGCCGAGCCGGTCGCGGTACGCGATCAGGGTCGACGCCACGGCATCGGCGAAGGCCGGGTCGCGCTCGTCCATGCCGGGGCGGCCGACCACCAGGACCTCGCGCTCCTTGACGGGCGTGAGGTGCGCCAGGACCGATACGCCTCCCGCGCGCTCGGCCGCCAGCCCGAGGTCCCGGTGGAGCTCCACGAGGTCGTCCACGAGCGACGCACCGCGGGAGGCGCGGTAGGCAACGGCATCGCGATGGAAGCGGGCGAGGCGCGCGTAGTGGGGTCCGCTGCCGAGCAGGGCCTGGGCGTGGCCGTGGACGATCGAGCCGCCGGCACGCCAGAGGCAGTTCCAGATCAGCAGGTAGTCCGCGTCGCCGGGGTCCTCGGCACGCGCCCGGTCGGCCCACGCCCGCCCGGTCTCGAGGACGTCGGCCACCAGGTCGGCATCGAAGGCGAGCGGGTCGTGGGTGTGGAAGACCAGGACGCCGTGGCGCGCATCCGCGAGGGCGGCGTTGGCGCCGGACGTGATGCGACGGCCGCGGATCCGCCCGAAGGTGTCCGCTGGCGTGCCCGTCTCCGGGTCGCAGAAGGGGTCCGAGCCGGTCGTGGCCAGCTG
>DASSOH010000102.1:0-2637 GCA_035700865.1 Candidatus Limnocylindria bacterium
CTATCTGGCCTCCAACCTCGCCGGCGAGAACCCCGCCTTCGCGATTCCGGGTGCGAGCGCACCGGCGCCCGAGGGCAGCGCCGGAGCCGATCCGGCCGTCGGCGAGCAGCTGGTCGGGACGGTGACGCCGCCCTGCACCGCGTGCCACGGCGCGGACCTGAGCGGTTCCGGAAACTTCCCGAGCCTGCACGGTGTGAACGACGGCCCCGTCAGCGAGAACCTCCAGCAGCTCGCCACCGACCATCCCGACGACTGGGTCCATCTCTGGATCGACGGCACGACGCCCGAGACGGAGGGGATCGACCGCGGCGGCATGCCGGCCTTCGGCGAGCAGCTCTCGTCCGACCAGATCGACTCGATCGTCGCCTACCTCAAGAGCCTCTAGCCCCGCCGTGGCCGATCCGGCCGCGCGACCGGAGCGCGCGGTTCCCGTCCTCATCGGCGCCGATGAGATGGCGCGCATCGACGAGGCCGCCCAGCGCCTTGGCATGACCGAGGACGCCCTAATGGAGTCGGCTGGCGCAGCGGTCACCGATGTCGCCCTGGCCGAACTGGCACGTCTGACCGAGCGCGTTCGCGGTCCGGGCGGGCCGCTGGTGCGGCCGCCGCTCGTGGTCGTCCTGTGCGGGCCGGGAAACAACGGCGGCGACGGGTTCGTGATCGCCCGTCGCATGGCGGCCGCCGGGCGGCAGGTGCTGGCCGTGCTCGTCGCCGATGCCAGCCGGCTCTCCGGCACCGCCGCGACCCACAACTGGAACGTCCTCCAGGCGATGGCCTCGGCGCATTCCCTCGAGCTGTTTGTGGCGCCGAATCCCGAGCTGCTGCTGCGCCTGAGGGAGCGGATCGCCGAGGCAACGCTCCTGGTGGATGCCTTGCTTGGGTCCGGCGCATCCGGCCCCTTGCGCGAGCCGATCTCGACCGCGGTCGACGTCATCAACGCCACACGCACGCACGCGCAGGCGGCGGGCCGCCCGTGCTCGGTGGTCGCGGTGGACACGCCGACGCGCGTCGACCTCACCGGCGGCTCGCGCTCGACGCCGGTGGTCCAGGCCGATGTCACCGTCACGTTCCACCGCGCCAAGGCGGGCTTCGCCCTCGACCGCGATGCGCGGCGGTTGGCGGGGCGCTACCTCGTGGCGCCGATCGGTATTCCGCTCGAGGCCGAGGAGGGGATCGTTCCGCCCGACGGCGAGTGGCCACCGGCGCGCGTCACCGAGATCACCTGGCAGGAGCCGATCGAGCGCCCGGATGCCGCCCATCGGCCGGGCGGGGGAGTCGCCGCGGGGCCGGGCCGCACGGACTGAATTCCGCTCCAGAGTGACGGATAACGCTTAGCGGCGCTAACCTTCCGCAATGTTCGAACTCGCCGAAGCGGCCGTCGAGGCGGCCATCGCCGCCGGTGCCAAATACGCCGACGCTCGTGTCATGGATCGCCGCCACGAGTCGATGACGGCGCGGAACGGCGAGATCGAGGGGCTCAGCCAGGATGGCGCGGTCGGCATCGGCGTGAGGGCCCTCATCGGCTCCGGCTGGGGTTTCTTCTCCACTGCGAATCTCACGCGGGAGGCGGCCCAGGCAGCCGGCGCGCAGGCGGCTGCCATCGCGCGCGCCAGCGCATCGGTTCCGGGAGCCGATCTGGAGCTCACGCCTGTCGAGGTGCGCCAGGACCACTGGGAGAACGCCGTCGAGGAAGACCCGCTGTCCGTCCCGCTGGCAGAGAAGGGGGACCTGCTCGTCAGCCTGACGCGAACCATGCGCGAGCACGGAGCCGATGTCGCCAACGCGGGCTACGACATCTGGGACACGACGAAATGGCTGGTCAGCAGCGAGGGCCACCGGATCGACCAGCGCATCCGCGAGTGCGGCGCGCGGATGGACGCCACCGCCAACGGCGACAACGAGACCCAGCGCCGGAGCTATCCCGGCATCCGTGGCCAGTACGGCACGCGCGGCTGGGAGCTGGTGCGCTCGCTGGATCTTCCGGGCAATGCGGCGCGCATCGCGGAGGAAGCCCGAGCGCTGCTGACCGCGCCGCAGTGCCCCAGCTACGACGCGACCGACCTCATCATCGGCGCCGAGCAGATGGCCCTCCAGATCCACGAGTCGGTCGGGCACGCCGTCGAGCTGGATCGGATCCTCGGCTGGGAGGCCGCCTTCGCCGGCACGTCCTGGCTGGACCTGGCGCAGCTGGGCTCGATGCGCTTCGGCTCCGACCTCATGAACGTCACCGCCGATGCAACCCTTCCCGGCGCGCTGGGGAGCTTCGGCTACGACGACGAAGGGACGCCGGCGCATCCTGTCGACATCGTCAAGGACGGCATCTGGGTGGGCGTCCTCTCCGGCCGGGACAGCGCCGCCCTCGCGGGCCTCGACTCGTCCGGCGGTGCGGTCCGCGGCGACGGCTACAACCGCCTGCCGATGGTGCGAATGACGAACGTCGGCCTCCTCCCCGGCACCTCCAGCCTCGAGGAGATGATCGCCGCCACCGACGATGGCATCCTGGTCGACACGAACCGCAGCTGGTCGATCGACGACAAGCGCCTGAACTTCCAGTTCGGCTGCGAGATCGGCTGGGAGATCAAGAACGGCAAGCGCGGCCGGATGATCAAGAACCCGACCTACACCGGCATCGGGCCG
>DASSOH010000103.1:0-21213 GCA_035700865.1 Candidatus Limnocylindria bacterium
CCGGCCGCGGAGGTGGAGCGGTACTGCCGCACGCACTTCGTCGCGACGGAGATCGAGCTGATCGACGGCTGACGCCCTCGCGCGACCGATGCATCGGTCGATGTGTGGGCCGATCCATCGGTCAGGCGGCTACCCGGATGCCCCCAGGTTCACTGGAGGTGCCCGTCGCGTGCGACTTGGCCACTCAGATGACCGCCGCCGAGCGCGAAGTGAAGGCGGGGGAGTCGGTCACGCGCCGCTGCGGCTACCGGGGTGATCATCTGGCACATCCCGGCGCCGACAAGTGGATGGCAGGGCACCCGAGTGCGCACCGGGGACCGGCGCCCGGAGGCCAACGGCGAAGCACAACGAGCGAGCGCCCCGTCCCGGACCGGACGGGGCGCCCATGGTGACGCAACCAGGAGCGAGGTCAGCCCTCGACGACGAGGGTCCCGGTCATCGTCGGGTGCAGCGAGCAGTCGAAGAAGTACTCGCCGGCATCGAGGGCGGGGATCTCGTAGACGGTCGTGCCGTCGGTCACCACCTCGCCCTCGAAGAGCTTCTCGGACTTCGACGAGTCGGTGTAGATGGCGATGTTGTGCGGCATCGCGTCCTCGTTGACGAAGGCGAGCGTGAAGGCGCCGCCACCGGCGACGGTCACGGTGCCGGGATCGAACGCCATCTCCGCGGCGGTGACGGTGACGTCGGCATCGGCCGGGTCGACGGTCGACCCGTCGTCCTCGGCGACGGTCGTCCCGCAGGCGGCCAGGACGAGGACCAGGGCGCCGGCCAGGAGGGAGAGGCGCATCGGCTTGGTGAGGTTCATCGGTTCAATCGGTCTCCATGCTGAAGGCGGGCCGAGGGCCCGGCCCGCCCAGCGTGCGAAGGTGTCGGTTGGAGGGACGACCGGCTAGGCGGCCAGCGAGCGGATGCGGGCCGGCAGGATCGGGGCGACCGAGGTCAGCGCGGCGCGGACCATGCCCATCGGGCTGCCGTAGACCCGGATCACGTCGACGACCAGGAAGGTGATGAGCACGACCTCGATGCCCTTGGCGATGAAGCCGAGCGTGAAGTAGGGGCCCATGACCAGGTAGCCGCCGATGGTCGCCAGCGTGTAGCCCATCAGCGCCAGGCGCGGAGCCCAGCTGAAGCGCTCGACGAGGGCGAACGGGGCCGCGGCACCGATCACGATCAGGGCGGCGAGGCCGAGGTAGCCAAGGCCGTTGAGGGTGAAGAGCAGGCCGCCGAGGCCGAGGTGGATGGACGCCGTGGCGCCGGTCAGGCCGACGATGGCGGCGGTGACGACGAAGCCGGCGGCGCGAGTGCGCAGGAAGTTGGACACCGTGGGTTGCCTCCTGATGACTGGGGTCGACGCCGTGTCCGGCATCGGCTGTCGTTTGATTCCGATGCGTCGAAGTCTCGACCTCGCAACCCCGCACCGAATCCGCCGGATGCGGCACCTTCTCCCCCGACATGCGCGCCGGGAGAAGCTCGGCCGGATGACGTAGGCGGCACTGGCCGGACGCCGGGTACGGGGTCGCGCGCGCGATGGCGTATGCTCCGCAGCGCCGATGACCCGAGCCCCCGCGCGCCCGACGTCCGCCACCACCCTCACGCCCGTCTCACCCGAAGACGCCGAGACGCACGCCCTGCTGTCGCGCGCCGTCGAGGAGGCCGCGCGCCTCCTCCGGGCGGACGGAGCGATGGTGTACCTGGTCGATCTGGACGGCGAGCGCCTGCGCTTCGCGGTGGATGCCGGGATCCGCGACGGCGAGGCGCGGCAGCTCATCCGCGACCTGCGGCTCCCGCTGGGCACCGGCCTGTTCGGACATGCCGTCACCACCGGGGAGCTGGTCAGCACCCCGGACTACCCCGCGGACTCGCGATTCCCGCACTCCCCGGTCGCGGACCGGATCGTGGAGATGGCCGAGATGCGGTCGATGGCGGCCGCGCCGCTGGTGGCCGCCGACGAGGTGCTCGGCGCGCTCGGCGCCTTCTCGTCACGCTCCGGCGGCTTCAGCGACGCCGAGCTGGCCCTGCTGCGCGCCCTCTCCGACCATGCGGCCTCGAGCATCGCGAACCAGCGCCTGATCGCCCGCCTCGCCCGCTCCCAGGAAGAGCTGGCGCACCGGGTCGAGGCGCAGCGCACGCTCGCCGGCATCACGGCCGCCATCGCCAGCATCCGCGACCCGAACATCGTGCTGCAGGAGGTGGTCGACGCCGCCCGTCGGCTGCTGGGCTCGGACGGCGCGCACATCGCCCTGATGGAGGGCGGCGGCCACGAGCTGCGGCCCAGCGTCATGGCCGGCGCCACGGACGAGCGCCTCCGCCGCTGGTTCAGCCGCCTCCGCTTCCCGGTGGGGGGCGGCATCAACGGCCTCGCCGCCCGTGACGGTTGCACCGTCGCGACCGAGGACTACCTGGTCGACCCGCGCATCCCGCACGAGGCCGAGGACCAGCGCGTGGCGAAGCGGATGGGCCTGCGCGGCATGGCCGCGGCCCCCATGCGCGCGCCCGGCGGCGAGGTGATCGGGACGCTGGCCGTCTCGTTCGAGGAGCCGCACGGCTTCACGGAGGACGACCTGGCGCTGCTGGGAGGCCTGGCCGACCAGGGCGCCATCGCCATCGCCAACGCCCGGCTGGTCGAGAGCCTCTCCGACTCCGAGGCCCGCTTCCGGCACCTGGTGACCTCCTCACCCGACCTGGTGTGGGAGACCGATGCGACCGGAAGCTTCACCTTCCTCTCCCCGCGCCTGCTCGAGCTGACGGGCTGGGAGCCGGCCGAGCTGGTCGGCCAGCCGTGGCCGGCGCTGGTCGAGGACGAGTCGATGGCCACGGCCCGGAAGACGTGGGCGGCGCTCCAGCGCGACCCCGATGCGGTGGAGAAGAGCCGCTTCCTGCTGCGCCGCAAGGACGGCACTCCGATCCCGGCCGAGGTGTACGCCATCGGCAGCCAGCGCGACGGCGCGTTCGTCGGGGCGCATGGCTCCATCCGTGACCTGAGCGATGCGGAGCGCCTGACCGAGCAGCTGCGCCGTCAGGCGGACGAGCTGGCCGATCGCGTCGACGCGCAGCGCACGCTGGCCGAGATGGCCGCGCAGCTGACGACGCTGCGCGACCCCGGCGAGGTGCTGAAGCAGACGCTCAAGGCGGCGGTGCGGCTGCTGAAGGGTCACGGCGGCCAGATCGGCATGATCTCCGCCGACGCCGACGGGACGCTGCGCTGGGGCGACGGCCACTCCCTGGTCGGCGACCAGCTGACGCCCTTCACGAAGGAGGACCGCACCCCGGTCGACGACGGCGTGTCCGGGCGCGC
Source organism: Candidatus Limnocylindria bacterium (assembly GCA_035700865.1). Classification (GTDB taxonomy): domain Bacteria; phylum Chloroflexota; class Limnocylindria; order QHBO01; family QHBO01; genus JACDBZ01. The sequence continues at coordinate 3,296 of DASSOH010000103.1, forward strand.
GGTCCGCGAACGCCGCGCCTCGTGGACGGACGACTACCTCGCCGATGCGAGCTTCCCGCACGAGCGCAACTCGGATCGGATCGCTCGGCGCCTGTCGGTCCGCTCCAACATCGCGGCCCCCCTCATTGCCGACGACCAGCCGATCGGCGCGATCGGGGTCTACGCCCAGACGGTCGCTGCCTTCGACGCCGAGTCGGCGGAGCTGCTGCGGCTGCTCGCCGACCAGGCGGCCATCGTGCTCACCAACGCCCGCCTCTACGCCGAGGCGGAGGTGACGCAGGCCCAGCTGGCCCACCGCGTCGAGGCGCAGCGCACGCTGGGCGAGATCGCCGCCTCCATCACCTCGCTGCGCGACCCGTCGGCCGTGCTGAGCCGCACCGTGGCGGAGGCTCGCCGCCTGCTGAACGCCGAGAACGTGGTCATCCACCAGGTCCGCACCGGTACCCGCGAGCTGGCCGACTACCGCGAGGTGTTCAGCGCCGGTCCCGACGCCAAGCCGGTCGACGAGATCACGGTCAGCATCGGCCAGGGGATCGCCGGACGGGCGGTGGCCAAGCAGCAGGTGGCCTGGACGGGCGACTACCTGGCCGACGAGAGCTTCCACCACACCGCCAAGGCCGATGCCTGGATCCGCCGCAACGCGTACCGCTCGCAGATGAGCGCGCCGCTCATCGGCGAGGACGGCGCGCTCGGGGCCATCAGCGCCTACTCGACCCGTGCGGGCGCCTTCAGCGACGACGACGCACAGCTGCTCGGCGCGCTGGCCAGCCAGGCCGCGATCGTCCTGGGCAACGCGCGCCTGTACGAGGAGCTCGAGCGGAGGGTCGAGGCGCAGCGCTCGCTCGGCGAGATCGCGACGCGCATCACGGCCCTCCGCGATCCCGGCGACGTGCTGCAGCGCACGCTGGACGAGGCGGTGCGGCTGCTGGATGCCGACGGGGGCCGGATCGAGCTGGTGGTGGAGGGCGGCGGGCTGCACTGGGCCTACGGCCACTCGGCCATCGACCTGCCCATCGAGCGCGACGAGACCGTCGACCCGGTCCAGGCTGACGAGGGCGTCTCCGGGCGAGCGGTCATCGAGCGGCGCGTGGTGCGCACCGGGGACTACCTGGCCGACACGAGCTTCGCCCACTCGCCGGCGCCGGACCGCTACATCCGGCAGCACGGCATCCGCTCGGTGATGAGCGCCCCGCTGATCGGTGACGAGGGCGCCATCGGCTCGCTCACCGTGCACTCGCAGGCCCGCGACGCGTTCGACGAGGCGAACGCCGAGCTGCTGGAGGTGCTGGCCAGCCAGGCGGCCATCGCGGTCACCAACGCCCGGCTGTACGAGCAGCTGCGCGAGCGGATCGACGCCATGGAGGCGCTGGCCGCCATCAGCGCCGAGATCGTCTCGCTGCGGGATCCGGGCGCGGTGCTGCAGCGCACGGTCGAGGAGGCCATGCGCCTGCTCGACGCCGACACCGCCATCATCAATCCCCTGCAGACCGAGGAGGGGCTGCTGGACTGGCCCATCGCCTACGCCCCGGCCGAGGGCCCGCAGGACGACATCCCGGTGCGGCTCGGTGTCGGGGTGAGCGGGCGGGCCATGTCGGAGCGGCGCGTCATCCGCACCGGCGACTACCTCCACGACCCGGCCTTCGACCACGGGCCGGACCTGGACGAGTACATCGGGCGCCGCGGCATGCGCTCGGTCATGAGCGCCCCGCTGGTGTCGAGCTCGGGGGACCTGGGCGTGCTCACCGTGCAGGCGCATCGGTCGCATGCGTTCAAGGACAACGACGAGCAGCTCATCCGCGTCCTGGCCGACCAGGCCGCCATCGCCATCACCAACGCCCGGCTCTACGGCGAGCTCGGCAACGAGTCGACCGCCCTCGCCCGCCAGATCGACTCCCAGCGCCGGCTGCTCCAGATCAACCAGCGCCTCCTCTCGACCCTGGAGCCGGCGTCCGTGCTCGAGCTCATCGCCGACGGGCTGAAGTCGGTGGTGTGGTACGACAACCTGGGGCTCTACCGCGTCGACGCGGACGAGGAGGTCCTGCGGCCCGTGCTCGCCCGCGACCGCAACGCGGAGGCGGTGCTGGGCTTCCCGATCCCGAAGGGCCAGGGCCTCACCTGGTGGAGCGTCGAGCACCGCGAGCCGGTGCTGCTCAACGACGCCCTCCACGATCCGCGCGTGATCCAGATCCCGGGGACGCCGCCGGAGGACGAGGCGATGATCATCGTGCCGCTGATCAGCGGTGACGAGGTCATCGGCGCCATGAACATCGCGCGCAGCGGCGGCCCGGAGATCGCCTTCACCGATGCGGACTTCGAGCTGGTGCAGCTGTTCGCGGGCCAGGCCGCCATCGCCGTGACCAACGCGCGCCTGTGGGAGGAGCTCCGCGAGCGCTCCGACGCGCAGCGCGCCCTGGCGGAGATCGCCGCCCAGATCGCCGCCCTGCACGACCCGGTCACCGTCATCCAGCGCGCCGTGGCCGATGCCGCGCGCCTGCTGCGCGCCGACCGTGCGCAGATCAACCTGGCGACCGAGGAGGGGACGCACCTGGAGCGGCCGATCGCGGCGGCGCCGTCGCCGCCGTCACCGGACGACGTGATCGTCCCCATCGGTTCGGGCATCGCGGGCATGGCCGCCGCGGAGCGCCGCGTGCGCTGGACCGGCGACTACCTGAGTGATGAGGCGTTCCCGCACGACGAGGGCGACCGCCGCATCGAGGCGCAGGGCATCTGCTCCATGATGTCGGCACCGCTGCTCGGGTCGGACCGGCTGTTGGGCACCATCACCATCCAGGCCACGGCGCGCAACGCCTTCAACCGCCAGGATGCGGAGCTGCTCAAGCTGCTGGCGGACCAGGCGGCCATCGCGCTGACCAACGCCCGCCTCTACGCCGAGCTGGAGGAGTCCGAGCGGCGCTACCGGCACCTGGTCGACAACTCGCCGGACATCGTATGGAGCGTCGACGCCGACGGCAAGTTCACCTTCTTCAGCGACTCCCTGGAGGCGCGCACCGGCTGGAAGCCGGAGCAGCTGATCGGCCAGCCGTTCACCGTGCTGGCCGCCCAGGGCAGCATGCAGGCGGCGGCCACCGCCTGGGGGGAGCTGCGCCACCATCCGGAGCGTGAGCAGCGCGTCCGGCTGGACCTTCCGCTGCCCGACGGTCGCATGGCCCAGACCGAGGTCGCCATGACGGGGACCCTGGTGGACGGTCGCTTCGCGGGGGCGCACGGCTCGGTTCGCGACATCAGCGAGCGGGAGCGGCTGGAGGGCGACCTGCGGCGCCAGGCGGCGGAGCTCGCCGCCAGCCAGGAGCGCGCCCACCTCGCGCGGGAGCTGCACGACTCCGTGACCCAGGCCCTGTTCAGCATGGGCCTCACGCTGCGCACGCTGGAGCTGCTGCTCTCGACCGATCCGGCCGCGGCGCAGCCCAAGCTCGCCGAGCTGCGCGAGCTGCAGAAGGACGCCCTGGCCGAGATGCGCACGCTCATCTTCGAGCTTCGACCGTCCTCGCTGGAGTCCGATGGCCTGATCCAGGCGCTGCGGACGCACGCCACCGCCGTCCAGCGCCGCACCGGCCTGACCATCGTGGTGGACGCGGAGCCCATCGACCGCCTCTCGCTGACCGCGGAGGAGGCGCTGTACCGCATCGGCCAGGAGGCGCTGCACAACATCGTCAAGCACGCGAACGCCTCCAACGCCACCATCCGGATCGTCCGGGAGGGGAACCGCGTCCGCCTCTCGGTCACCGATGACGGGACCGGCTTCGCGCCCGACGAGGTGCCGCGCGGCCACCTGGGCCTGATCGGCATGCGGCAGCGCGTCGAGCTCGTGGGCGGTGACCTGCGGGTCGAGAGCCGTCCGGGCCGCGGGACGACCATCGAGGCCAGCGTCCCGATCGGCGACTGAGGCCCCGGCCGGGACGGGCCGTTGTCGGCCGAATGACGTAGACGGGGCTCGGCCATCACGCCGGTCGCGCTCTGCGGGGCAGAGCGTACGCTCGATACCATGCCACTCGAGTCGCGTCTTCCGCTGTCCCCGACGCCGCGAGTGGTGATCGTGGACGCCGATCGACGGGTGCAGTCCAGCCTCGCCGACCTGCTCGGCGTGACCCACGAGGTGTCCGTCGTCGGGCGCGCCGGGGACGTGCGCTCCGCGCTGCAGGTCATCGAGGCCGAGCGGCCCGACGCGGTCCTGGTGGACCCCCGGCTCCCGGACGTGGAGGCCGGGATCGCGCTCATCTCCGGGATCGCGCGGGCCTGGCCGGAGATGCGGATCGTGCTGACCGGCTGGAACGACACGGGCGGGCACTCCCTGCTGCCGCAGGGTGAGACCCGCTACGTCAGCAAGAACGCCTCGCCCGAGGAGTTCGTCCAGGCCGTCGTGCAGGCCTGCTGCTGATCAGACGCCGATGGCGGCGCGGATGCTGCCCAGGTCGGGCGGGATCGGCGTCAGCGTTCCCTCCTCCGCCTGCACCGCGTCCGGATCCTTGAGCCCGTGGCCGGTCAGCACGCAGACGATCGTTTCGTCCCCTCCGAAGCCGCCCTCAGCGGCCAGCCGACGCACCCCGGCCACGCTGGCGGCCGATGCCGGCTCGCAGAAGACGCCCTCCTGCTGAACGATGAGGCGCTGCGCCTCCAGGATCTCGTCGTCCGTGACCGTCTCGATGAGGCCGCCGGACTCGTCGCGCGCCGCGACGGCGCCCTGCCAGGACGCCGGATTGCCGATGCGGATGGCGGTCGCCACCGTCTCCGGGTCGGTGATCGGCTCACCGCGGACGAGGGGCGCCGCACCCTCGGCCTGGAAGCCGAGCATCCGCGGGCGTGAGGTGGCGCGGCCCTCATCGGCGTAGCGGTTGAAGCCGCGCCAATAGGCGGTGATGTTCCCGGCGTTGCCGACCGGCAGGGCCAGCACGTCGGGCGCGTGCCCGAGCGCGTCGATGACCTCCCAGGCGGCGGTCTGCTGGCCCTCCAGGCGGTCCGGGTTGATCGAGTTCACGACGACGGCGACCCCCTCGTCACCGAGCCGTCGCACGGCCTCGAGCGCCGCGTCGAAGTTGCCGTCGACCATGACCAGCCGGGCTCCGGCGGCCAGCGCCTGGGCCAGCTTGCCGCGCGCCACCTTGCCGGCCGGCAGGATGACGTGGCAGGGCAGACCGGCGGCGGCGGCGTAGGCCGCGGCCGATGCCGAGGTGTTGCCGGTCGAGGCGCAGACGACCGCCTTCGCGCCCGCGGCGACGGCCCGGTTGACGGCCAGGACCATGCCGCGGTCCTTGAAGCTGCCGGTCGGGTTGGTCCCCTCGAACTTCAGGTAGAGCCGGTCAATTCCGATCTCGGTGCCCAGCCGTCGTGCACGGATCAGGGGCGTGCCCCCTTCACCCAGGGTGATCGGGAAGGACTCGCCGGGGCGGGCCAGCAGGTCCCGGTAGCGCTCGAGCAGCGGCGGTGGAGGAGCGGGACGCTCGGGGTGGTCGGTCACGCGCGGAGTATAGGGAGGTGGGCGGCGGTCGCCGGTGGTCACCCGAGGGCGTCCGAATTCACGTGGCGCCCTGTTCGGGTGGCGTTTGGTCACTCCAATGCGCAGCCGGATCCATCAGCCGCACGCCGGCGCGCCGCTCGTGCGGCACAGTGCGCACCCGAGTGACCGAACCGCACGTGGCGCAGGCGCGTGTGAAGCGGTGGCCATTCGAGTGAGCGTCCGAACGGCCACGCTCGCTAGCGCCCGGTCAGCGCCTCGCGAACGATCCTCGCCTGCTCGATGGCGTGTGCCGCCGGGTACCCCTCGGCGGGGCGTGAGCGCTCAGGCCGCGAGATGTCGCCCAGCGGGATCTTGTACGGCACCAGGTGGCGGATCTTGGGCAGCACGAACTTGCGCGCCCCCATGTTTCGCGGCTCCTCCTGGACCCACGCGAAGCCCTCGATCTTCGGGTAGCGGTCGATCACCGCCTGCAGCTCATCGGTCGGGAAGGGGTAGAGCCGCTCGACGCGCACGACGGCCACGTCCTTCGCCTTCTCGAACTCGTCCGAACCGATGAGGTCGTAGTAGACCTTGCCGCTGCACAGGACCAGCCGCTTCACCGTGGCGGCGGCCTTCGCATCGGTCGCGAACCGCGGGTCGTCGATGACCGGTCGGAATCGGCCCTCGGCCAGGTCGGTGCCGCGTGAGGCGGCCGCCGGGAGGCGCAGCAGCGACTTGGGCGTCATGACCACCAGGGGGCGGGCGTCGCGGTGCAGCGCCTGGCGGCGCAGGAGGTGGAAGTACTGCGCGGGGGTGGTGGGGTAGACGACGCGGATGTTCTCTTCCGCACCCAGGGCCAGGAAGCGCTCCAGCCGGGCGGACGAATGCTCCGGGCCCGACCCCTCGTAGCCGTGTGGCAGCAGCAGGGTCAGGCGCGAGGTCTGGCGCCACTTGGCCAGGCCGGCGATCAGGAACTGGTCGATGATGATCTCCGCCCCGTTGACGAAGTCGCCGTACTGCGCCTCCCACAGGACGAGCGCGTCGCGCGCCGTCACCGCGTACCCGTACTCGAATCCCAGGCAGGCGTACTCGGACAGCGGGGAGTTGTGGACCTCGAAGCTGGCCCGCGATCCGGGGAGGTGCTGGAGCGGCACGTGGCGCTGTCCGGTCCGCGCGTCCCACAGCCCGGCGTGCCGCTGGCTGAAGGTGCCGCGCACGGTGTCCTGGCCGGTGAGGCGGATGGGCGTGCCCTGGGTCAGCAGCGACGCGAAGGCCAGGAGCTCGGCGTGGGCCCAGTCGACATGGGCCTCGTCCGGCGCGTCGAACGCCGCGGCGCGGCGCTCCAGCTGCTTCGTCAGCTTCGGATGGACGGTGAACCCCTCCGGGACCGACGCCAGGCCGCGGTTGAGCTCACGGAGACGATCCATGGCCACCGCCGTGTCGGGATCGGACACCCGTTCGGGCGGGATGGCCTCGGATCCGCGATCGAGCTCGCCCTCGCCATCCTCCAGCCCCTTGCGCAGCGCGGCCTGGTGCTCGGCCAGCTCGCGCTGGGCGGCCTTGACCTTCGCATCCGCGTCGGCCGCCGGCAGCACACCCTGCTCGACCAGCGTGGCCTGGTACCGCTCCCGCACGGTCGGATGCTGGGCGATGGCCTGGTACATCGACGGCTGCGAGTAGGCCGGCTCGTCGCCCTCGTTGTGGCCGAAGCGGCGGTAGCCCACCAGGTCGATGACCACGTCACTGCCGAAGCGCTCGCGGTACATCATCGCCAGCCGGGCGGCCGCCAGGCAGGCCTCCGGATCGTCGGCGTTGACGTGGATGATCGGGGCGTCGAAGCCCTTGGCCAGGTCCGAGGAGTAATCGGTGGATCGGCCTTCGTGCGGGCCGGTGGTGAAACCGACCTGGTTGTTCGCGATCAGGTGGATGCTGCCGCCGGTCGCGTAGCCGTCCAGCTTGGCCAGGTTGAAGGTCTCCGCCACGACGCCCTGCGCGGCGAACGCGGCGTCCCCGTGGATCAGGACCGGCAGCGTGGACGTGGGGTCGACCGTCGCGACCGGGGTGGATCGGTCCGTCTGCTCCGCGCGGGCGCGTCCCTCGATCACCGGGTTGACGGCCTCGAGGTGGCTCGGGTTGGGCGAGAGGACGACGTGCACGACCTCGTCCTCGGCGGTCAGGTAGCCGCCCTCCGCGCCCAGGTGGTACTTCACGTCGTCGGAGCCGCCCTTCGGCGCCATCGGCGCCTCGACGCCGGCGCGTCCCGCCTCGAACTCGGCCAGGATCGCCTGGTAGCTGACGCCCACGACGTGCGCCAGCACGTTGAGGCGGCCGCGGTGCGCCATGCCGATCATCACCTTGCGGGCGCCCTGGTCGGCGGCGTCCTGGATGACGACGTCGAGCATCGGCACCATCGAGTCGAGGCCCTCGATGCTGAACCGCTTCTGCCCCAGGTAGGCCCGATGCAGGAAGCGCTCGAGCGCCTCCACGCTGATCAGCCGCTCCAGCAGCGCGACCTTGTCCTCGGCCTCCATCGGCCGGCGGTGCTCGCCGGACTCGATCACCCGTCGCAGCCAGACGCGCTCGTCGTGCGAGGGGATGTGCTCGACCTCGTAGGCGATGGTGCCGGTGTACGTCGCCTGGAGGTGGGGGAGCGCCTCGGCAAGCGTCTCGCCGGGGACGTAGATCCGCAGCAGCTCCGCCGGCACCTGCGCCATCAGCTCGGGTGTCAGGCCCAGTGGCTCGGGATCGAGCGCGGGGTCGCCGGGTGGCGCGGCGCCCAGCGGGTCCAGGCGCGCGGCCAGGTGGCCGAAATGCCGGTATGCCTTCACCAGCGCCATGCCCGCGGCGACCGCCTTGAGCCGCTCGAAGCCCTCCCCGTCGCTGGCGCCCCGTGGCGGAGCGCCAACCGCCTCCGCCGGACTGACCGACGTGCCGGCGTCGGCCACCTCGGTGCGACCCGGCTCCGTCGGCGATCCTGACGGAGGTTCGGGTTCAGGCTCCGGTTCGGGCTCGGAGGGCTCGCCGCCGCCCATGGCCGCGAACACGTCCTCGTAGAAGCCGTCGGCGCCGCCGAGCAGCTGCTCCACGCGCTGCAGGAAGAGTCCGGACTCCGCGCCCTGGATGATGCGGTGGTCGTAGGTCGAGGTGATCGTCATGCGCCGCGCCGCACCGACGTCGCGGATGGTGCCGGTGGCCACGATGGTCCCCTGGTTCGGCATCAGCCGCGGGACGCTGGCCGTGGTTCCCAGCGTGCCGGGATTGGTCAGCGTGATGGTCGCGCCCACGAAGTCGTCCGGCGACAGCTTGTTGCTCCGCGCCTTCTCCACGAGCTCCTCGTAGCGGGCATGGAAGCCCGCGAAGTCCATGTCGTCGGCGCCCTTGATCACCGGCACGACCAGGAAGCGGCCGCTCGAGCGCTCCACGTCCACGGCGAGGCCGAGGTTGATGGCGCCGGGGTCGACCCGGTACCCCTGCCCATCGGCCTCGGTGAAGTAGTGGCTCATCGAACGCTGGTCGCTCGCCGCCTGCACGATTGCCCAGCCGATGAGGTGGGTGAAGCTCACCTTCTTCGGCGCGATCCGGCCGTTCAGCTCCTTGCGGCGCCGCTCCAGGATGGCGACGTCCACCTCGCGGAAGCTGGTCGCGGTGGGGACGGCCAGGCTGGCGACCATGTTCTGGACCAGCCGGGCGGACGGACCCTTGATCGGGGTCGCGCCATCCGGCACCGATGCGGCCGCCGGCGCGGCGGCCGGAGCCGGCTTCGCCGATGGGGCGGTCGGGATCGGCTCCGCGGGTGCCGGGGCCGGGGTTGCCGATGCCTGGCCGTTGCCCGAGGGCCCCGCGGCGGGCGCGGAGACCGGCTCGAAGCCGGCCACGCCGGAGTCGAAGAGCGCGCGCCAGTCGGGATCGACGCTGGTCGGATCGGCGCGGTACTGGTCGTAGAGGTCGGCGACGTAGCCGGCGTTGACCGGGTTCAGCAGCTCGGTGGGATCGATGGGCGGCATGTCCGCCTAAGGATACGGTCCCCGCCGTCCCCCCGCGCTCGGTGCCGGCTCTCAGCCCGCCGCCGGCTCGCCTCGCTGCAGCAGGCCGCGGACCAGCACCACGGCGCCGATCACGATGACGGCCGCCGGCAGCACCCAATCGTCGATCGGCAGCCGCTCCCCGCTGAGCCCGATCAGCCCCTCGAAGAAGAGGAACAGGATCGCGAAGAAGGCGAGTCCGCCGAGCAGGCCCCAGGTCCCGGCGCGGATGTCGCGCGCGTTCCCCGACCGCATGCCCCAGATCGCGAGGCCCAGTCCGCTGGCGGCGGGGCCGACCAGCGTCCAGGCGTAGGCCCACGACTCCCAGTGGCCGGTGGTGTTCTGGTAGAGCAGCACCAGCCCGACGGTCGTGACGATGGTTCCGGCCACCACGACGCCGCGCTCGTTGGCGACCAGCAGGCCGACCAGCAGGATGCCCGCGCCGGCGGCGATGACCCACAGCGGCCAGCCGAGGTTTCCGAGGCCGATGTCGAGGACCTGGCCCAGGAACAGGAGGAGGCCGACCACGACCAGGATGGCACCGATGCCGACGGCGGGGTTCGCGCCCCCTGGGCGCTCCTGCGGCATGGGCCCCGGAGGCGGTGGCGCGGCGGGCGGTGCCGGCGGCGGCTCGGCGGCTGGAGGCTGGTCGATCGGCGCCGGCTCGGGATAGCGCGTCTCAGTCATGAGCCGATGCTACGCGCGAGCCGCAAGGGCCACACGTACCATGGCGGCGTGGACGTGAACGCGGACCTCGGCGAGAGCTACGGCCGCTGGACGCTCGGTGACGATGCGTCGCTGGTGCGGCATCTCACCAGCGCGAACCTGGCGTGCGGCTTCCACGCCGGCGACTTCAGCGTGATGGAACGGACCGTCCAGCTGTGCCGCGATGCCGGCGTCGCCGTCGGTGCCCAGCCCGGCTACCCCGACCTGCTGGGCTTCGGCCGCCGGCCGATGCCGTTCACGCCGGACGAGGTCGAGTCGCTGGTCCGCTACCAGATCGGCGCGCTCGAGGCGTTCTGCCGGGCCGCCGGTGTGGAGCTGCGCCACGTCAAGCCGCACGGCGCGCTGTACAACCAGGCCGCGGCCGATCCGCTGCTGGCCGGATCCATCGCCCGAGCCGTCGCCCGCTTCAGCCGCGACCTCCTGCTGTTCGGGCTCGCCTCCTCCGAGCCGATGCGCTCCGCGGCCGAGGATGCCGGCCTGCGCTTCGTCCCCGAAGCCTTCGCCGACCGCCGCTACCTGGCCGACGGGTCGCTCCAGCCGCGGTCGCAACCCGGGTCGCTGATCACGGATCCGGCCGTCGCCGCGGCGCAGGCCGTCGGACTGGCGGTGGATGGTGCGGTCCGTGCCGTCGACGGCAGCCGCGTGGCGATCACCGCGGAGAGCATCTGCTGCCACGGCGACACGTCGGGGGCCGTGGAGATCGCCGGCGCCGTCCGCGCGGCCCTCGCCGGCGCCGGCGTCGAGGTCTCGGCGCCCTGATCCGGCCGTTCGGCGAGGCCGCGCTGCTCGTGGACGTCGCCGATGCCCGTGCGGCCCAGGCTTTGGCCGCCGCGCTCCGGGCGGCTGCGCCGATCACCGGCGTCGTGCCGGGGCGCGCATCGGTGCTGGTCGAGTGGGATCCGCTCACCACGACGGCCGACGCGGTGCGACGCCTGATCGACGCTGCGCTGGCGCATCCGTCCACGGCGGAACCGGTCGGTCGCGAACGGACCATTCCGGTCGTGTACGGCGGCGAGCGTGGGCCGGACCTCGAGGACGTCGCCGCGCGACTGGGGATGGCGCCGGAGGAGGTGGTGGCCCGTCACGCCGCGGTCGAGCTCGAGGTCCTCTTCTGTGGCTTCGCGCCGGGGTACGCCTACCTCGGCGACCTGCCGGACGCCCTGCGCGTGCCGCGGCTGGCAACGCCCCGGACCCGGACGCCGGCGGGATCGGTCGCCATCGCGGACGGCATGACCGGCATCTACCCCGACGACCTGCCCGGTGGCTGGCCGGTCATCGGCTGGACGCCGATCCGGCTCTTCGACCCGCGACGCAATCCGCCGGCCTACCTGCTCCCCGGCGATCGGGTGCGCTTCCGCGCCATCGCCGCCGCCGATGCGCACGGCTTCGCCGCCGCGCCGGAGGACTGGTGAGCATCGCGGTCGTCGAGCCCGGCGCGCTCACCTCCGTCCAGGACGTGCCGGGTCGAGGCGCGTGGCGACACGTGGGCGTGCCGGTGGGCGGTGCCGCCGATGCGTGGGCCGCCCGCCTGGCCAACCGCCTGGTGGGCAACGATGAGGGTGCCGCCGTGCTCGAGATGACGCTCGTCGGCCCGACCCTGCGCTTCGATGCCCCGGCGCTGGTGGCGCTGGCCGGCGGGCTCCACGCGAGGCTCGGCGGCTTCTCGGTCCCGCGCAACCTCAGCCTGCCGGTCCGCCCGGGCGCGATCCTCGAGGTCGAAGGCAATGACGGGTTGCGCGGCTACCTGGCGGTTGCCGGCGGGATCGACGTGCCAGACGTGCTGGGCTCACGCGCCACGGATCTCCGCAGCCGATTCGGCGGCCACCGGGGTCGCGCGCTGCAGGCGGGCGATCGGCTGGAGTCCGGCGCGGCGCCGGACGCACGGCGCCGGCGGTGGACGGGGACTCGCCACGCAGGGCCGATCCGGATCGTGCCGGGGCCGGACGCCGAGGCGCTGCCCGTCCGGGTACTGGAGGAGGCGCAGTGGGCCGTCGCGCCGGAGGCGGATCGGACCGGCATCCGCCTGGATGGATCGCGCATCGCCGCCGCCACCAAGGAGGTGCCGTCGATGGGCCTCCCGCTTGGGGCGATCCAGGTCCCGGGCGACGGTCGGCCCATCGTCATGCTCGCCGATCGGCCCGTGACCGGCGGCTACCCCGTGCCGGCGGTCGTGATCGGTGCCGACATCGGTCGGGTGGCACAGCTGCGGCCCGGGGATGCGTTGTCGTTCGTATCGGTCAGCCTGGAGGAAGCGCGCGAGGCGGACCGGCAGGCAACGGAAGAGCTCGCCGCCATCGAGCTCCTGGGGGAGCCGGATGACGACGAGCTCTCGTGGGTCGGCTCGCTCGACTGAGCGAGGCCGGTCGGCCCTAGGCCTGCATCGGCGGCTGCTGCGAGTCGCCGCCCTGCGGACGGAAGACCAGGCGCGACGCGCCGTCCTCCTGGGTCACGTCGATCGCGGCGTCCTGCAGCGGCGTCGCCAGCTCCTGCGCCACGAAGACGCGGAGGCCGTCCTTCTCCGTGACCTGGTCGTTCGGCGCCGGGTTCTCGGTGAAGCCGAGGCCGATGGCGACCTCGCCGGGCTCGGTCAGCTCGGGGAAGACGCGGAGGCCGTGCTCCTCGGGGACGGACTGCTCGCGCCGGATCTCGGTCAGCAGCGCCGCGGCGCCGGTCGTGATCTCGAGCATGGGGAATCTCCTTGGGGTGGGTACCCGGTCCCTGGCCCGCAAGACCGATACCACGCCTGCCGCCATCCCTGAACCGAGGCTTGGCACCTCGACCGGGGCCGTGATGCATGGGGTTGATCACAGCGCGCGCGACAGGCGGATTCCGTGCTCGCTGATAGGTGCGGTGGATCAGGTGGCGCGCCGGGGCGGCTTTGCGTGCATGTGATCAACGCTGGTTATCGGCGAAGGTGCGCAAAGCGTGGGGTCGGATCCAGACGAAGGCATCGCCGCCGATCGGCGTTCCCGCCTGCATGGCCCTCCACACGGCACGTGCCCCAACCCGGAAGCTCTGCTCGAGCGCCCGATCGAAGCCATGGAGCACACTCCGGTTTCTCCGCGTGTCGAGCACGCAGACGACCAGGTTGACGGGTCGGCCAAGCCGTTCGCTGAGTGCGGCCCGCTTCAGTTGCAGGCCGCGAAGTTGTGCCTGGTGATCGACCCACCATCGCTCGATCTCGACCATGTTGACCTCCTCGGGGAGTTCCAACACGAGATCGGCAGCCCGGCGGTCCGGCGGCTCGGCGATGGGCCGCTCGATGCTCTGTTGCCAGCGCGGGTGACACAGGCCGGCGATGAGCTGGACGAGCTCGAGTTGGCCTGAGTCGCGCAGCGAGATGCCGTCCCCAGGGATGATCTTCATGCTCAGCCGACCGCCGACGGCCTCCGCCAGCGTCGACAGTACCTCGACGCTTGCGCCGCCTCCGCCTCGCTCGACCAGCGAGAGGAAGGGTTGGGAGATCCCGCTTCGCATCGCCACGCGACGCTGTGGGCTGCCGCCCGCGACGCGCATCACCCGCAAGTCACGTCCGACCCACCGGCGCAGCTCGCTGGCGCGCGAAGCTCCGAGGTCCACGGGTCGTCGCCGATCGATTGCCATGCCGACGAGTGTGCCGTTCGCCGAATACCAGCGGCTTACGCGCCGCTTACCAGTCGGCGCCACGTGCCCCGGCCCATAACCGGGACTGATCACAGTGCACGCGAAGGCGCCATCCAGTGTCGCCCGATGCACCGCATGAATCACCCGACGCGCCAGAGCGGTTTCCGGTGCACTGTGATCAACCGGGGTTATCAGGGCCAGGTCGTCCCCGGCAGCCGGCGGGCGTCACGTCACCGGCCATGACCGGGACTGATCACAGTGCATGCGAAGGCGCCATCCGGTGTCGTCCGATGCACCGCATGAATCACCCGACGCGCTAGAGCGGTTTCCGGTGCACTGTGATCAACCGGGGTTATCAGCCCCGCCGGCTGGGGCCCCCGCGAGCACCCCAAGGATCGTGTCGAACGCCACGTTCCGCCCGGTGGTAACCACGGCCACCCGGCGACCAGACACATCGACCGCGCCGGATCGCAGCGCCGCCACCCCCAGCACCGCGCTGCCCTCGAGGAGGACGTGCGGCACCTCGAGCGACCAGCGCATGGCGTCCGCGATGGCCTCCTCGTCCACCAGCACCACCTCGTCCACCAGCCGCCGGCACAGCTGCCAGGTGATGGATGTGCGCTCGATGTTCCCGGCGACGCCATCGGCCAGGGTGGGAGCGATGGGCATCGGTTCGGTGGACGCGGTCTCGAAGTAGGCGTACATCGGCGGCGACGCACTCGGTTGCACACCAATCAGCCGCAGCCCCGGCTTCAAGGCCTTGGCCCACAGCCCGATCCCCGAGATCAGCCCACCACCGCCGATCGGCACGACGATCGCGTCCACCGACGGCCAGTCCTCGAGGATCTCCACGCCAACCGTCGCCTGCCCGGCGACCACGTCGGGGTCGTTGTACGGCGGGATGTAGATGGCGTGACCGGCATCGTCGCGGCGGCGAGCTTCGGCCTCGGCGTCATCGGTGTCGTTGCCCGTCAGCTCCACCGTGATGCGTCGCGTCTCCAGCGCCCGCAGCCGCTCCAGCTTGGCTGGCGACACGGAGCGCCCGACCAGGACGGTCAGCCGCATGTCGTGGCGCATCGCGGCGGTGGCCACCGCGATCCCGTGATTGCCGCTGCTGGCGGTGACCAGCGCCGCCTCGGGTCGGCCTTCAGCGACGACCGCGACCTTGTTGTGCGCGCCGCGGGTCTTGAAGGAGCCGGTGGGCTGGACGTCCTCGCGCTTCAGCCGGACCTCGGTGGCGCCGCACGCCTCGGCCAGCGCAGCCGAAGGCTCGAGCGGTGTGTGGAGCGCAATGCCCCGCAGCCGAGCGCGAGCGGCATTGACGTCGTCGAGGGTGGGCAGGCGCGGCATGCGCCCGAGTGTAGGAGCCGGGGGAAGGTCAGGCGGCCGGCATCGGCTCCGGCGCGGGGCTGATCGGGCCGGAGGACGGCAGCGATTCGCGGATCTCGCGCAGGCGGATCCCGGCACGCATCAGCGAGCCAAGTCGGTCCTCCACGCGCGCGCGCTCGACCGGGGTTGCCCAGTGGCGGAGCGTGTAGTCGATCTCGTGCTTGTGCCGCTCGGCCGTGGTGAACAGCTCCTCGACCCGATCGCGCAGTGCCTCGTCCCGGCACGCCGCGAGGATCGCGCGACGCGAGCCGAGGATGTCGAGGTAGTACGAGGTGGCGAGGCGATCCAGGTCTCGCTGCGCGCCATGCTCCCAGGGCTCCGGCGGCCCGCCGAACCCGAACCTGCGCCACTCCCCGGGCTGCACCTGCTGCATCGGTCGTTCTTGCTCCGTCGCTGTCGTGGACGTGCCCTCAACGCCCACGACGCTACGGCGCGGCCGCTCGCTCGGGGAGTGACCGTTCGGGCTACCGCCAGGGTGACGAACGGCGACCGTCGAACCGATCGAAACCGCCCACGACCGATGCGAACCGGGCGCCACCCCACGCGTCCCGGCAGGCGCCCGGGACTACCCCTGCGTGGCGGGCGGGGACGGCGGCTGCGGCGTCTCCGGCGGTCCGCGCCGGATCTGCGCCAGCAGGATGATGCCGCCGATGACGATCAGGGCCGCCGGCCACAGCAGCTCCGTCCCGCGAAGCCAGCGTTCCTGCTCGGTCTCGACCAGCACGCCGATGGTCGCCAGGATGCCGCCGGGGATCACCGGCCACCACAGCGCCGCGTGGCCGCGGACCAGCAGATCGATGACGTAGATGGCCAGGAATCCCAGCCCCAGGCCGATGACGACGACGCCGTCCGCATTCGCAGCCGCCTGCGTCTCCCAGATGATCCCCAGCCCCAGGCCGGTCATGATGCCGCCCGGCACGAGGAAGCCGTAGTTGCGGGTGAGGGCGTACGTCACGAGGAACGCACCACCGATCACGGCCACGACCGCCTCCGCGCCGACTCCGGTGACCTGGACGATGCCCAGGAAGACGCCCAGGCCGATGAGGATCAGGCCGGGCACCAGGGTGCGCTGCTCCATGGTCGGTTGACCTCCGAATCGCGGGTGCCGGCGACGCGGCGACGCCCGTTGGTGGCTTCAGGGTCCCGGGCACCAGCTCCGCTCACCAGTGCCATCCGAACCCCGTCCCACGGTACCGATGGACACCCGCCCGGTATCCTCGGGCGGTCCCGATGATCGACAAACACCTTCCGAAGCGCCTGCGGCCCGCCTGGCGGGTGGTTCGGCGGACGGTGGCGAACTACGTCGACGAGGAGGGACTCCAGTGGTCGGGGGCCGTCGCCTTCTACCTCGTCCTGTCTGTCCCGCCGCTGCTGATCGCGGCGGTGTCCATCGGCGTCGTGGCCGTCGGAGCGGATTCGGCGCGCAGCTTCCTGGTGGATCAGGTCGCCCAGTTCCTGCCCGTGGAGCGGGGGATCGTGTCGGACATCGTCGACCAGACCGTGGACGCCAGCGGGGCCGCCGCCCTCGTCGCCGTGGCCTTCCTGCTCTTCTCCGGGAGCCGCGTCTTCGCCAGCCTGATCGCCGCCATCAACGTGATGTGGCAGGAGGTCGAGCCCCCGGGCTTCGTGCGTCGCCAGCTTCAACGCATCGGCATGGTCTTCACCGTCGGCGTGCTGCTGGCGCTGGCCGGCGTGGTCGACGTCGCCATCGTCTTCACGACCGAGCTGCTCAAGCCGCCGGCGCCGATCGAGGTGCTGCTCCAGAGCCAGGTCGTGCCGATCGTCTTCCTGGGGTCGGGACTCTTCCTCCTCTTCTTCCTCATCCCGCGCCGTGCCGCCACCTGGCGGACCGCGCTCGCCGGCGCGATCATCGGAGCGGTCGGGATCCGGCTGGCGCAATGGATCTTCACCGGGTACCTCCGCCAGTTCGGTGGCTTCGACTCGGCCTACGGACCGATCGCGGGGCTGGCGGCCGTCCTGACCTGGGCGCTGGTCGCATCGGCCGTGATCCTGCTCGCCGCGCACTTCGTGGCGGTGCTGAACTCGCCCGACCGCGAGCCGCGACGGCAGGCGAGGACGGACGGTCATCAGCTGCCAGGGGGGTCGGAGGCGAGCCGCCGGCCGAGGCCGCATCGTCGCGACCAACAGGAGGGGAGCGACTAGGCCGGTGTCAGGATCGGCGTTTGGCCTGCTCGCCCGATGGGGCTACAATTCCGCAGGCTCCGGGCCGATGCGCCCGTCGAGCGACCACTGGGGAGTGGCCAAGCGGTAAGGCGCCTGACTCTGGATCAGGAGACCGAAGGTTCGAATCCTTCCTCCCCAGCCATACCACAAGATCTTGTGGTCGATGGCCTGCCGGTATACAGCCTGTTGCGGTGCTCGTCACCTGACTCCTCACGCTCCGACCAGTTCGTTGCCTGTCCCATAGTCAGGAGACCTAACGGCCGAGCACGAAGCTGGGCTCGGAATGCCGTAGTGGTCACCTGACTCAAGGCGCGGACGGTCACCTGACTCGGTCGCCCGATCGGTTACCTGACTCGCCGATCCCCGAATCAGACTCGACGCAACAGCACGCCTCGCTGGAGCGCAGAAGCCGCGGCCGCCGCGGGCGATGGTCTCACCACGCCATCTAGACGGATTCGGCCGGTCTACTGCGCCCGGTCGTGTATGCTCCCGCTCGACCGCGGCAAATCACGTTTGACCGAGCTACGCGGTGGAGGGACTAC
>DASSOH010000104.1:0-19693 GCA_035700865.1 Candidatus Limnocylindria bacterium
TCGGCACAGGCCCCGATGTCCGGCGGCGGCGCCACGTAGACCTCATTCGCAGCGCCCGGCGTGTTGTACGCCTCACCCTCGCTGATCGTCCCCGTGAAGCCGGGGATGCCGGCGAGGTCGAAATCGTTGCGGACCCAGTCGGCGGTCGTGTTGGTATCGGTGCCGTCCGGGATGCGAGAAGCGCCACCCGGCGCAAAGGCCGCGCCGTCGTAGCTCACGCCGAGGACCGGCGAGCCGTAGGTCCGATCGCCCGCGCCGCCATCGTTGACCGCGACCGCGTCGACGATCTCGGCCCACGGCGTGGCGTCGAAGGTCCCGTCGTCGTTCGTGTCGAGGTCGTTGCTGAGGGCGCCCGTGAAGTCGCGCACCAGCAGCAGGGTGAGCGTGCCATTCTCCAGGGCGTTTGCCGCAAGGCTGCGGAGCCAGAGGCCGCTCGCGTCGGTGGTGCCGACGGCGATCACCTCGTCGACGGTTCCGACCGCGGTCGCATCACCCTCGATCTCGAGCACCGTCAGCGAGGAGAGGTCGGTGTTCGGATCGCCGAAGACCTCGACGTACTCGACGTCGGTGCCTGCCGTGCTGGCCGAGAACTCGTTGATGACCGCCTGCGGCGTGGGAGGCGGCTCGGTGGTGACCACCTGGTTCAAGGCGCCCGGTGTGTTGAGGGCCTCGCCCTCCACCGGCGTGCCGGGGTATCCCGGGATGCCGGCCAGGTCGAAGTCGTTGCGCAGCCAGTCGGCTGCCGTGCCTGTGTCTGTCCCGTTCGGGATCCGGGAGGCGCCGCCCGGCGCGAACGGGAGCCCGTCATAGGCGACGCCGAGCGTGGTGGTGCCGTAGGTGACGTCGCCTGCGCCAGCGTCATTGGTGGCAATCGAGTCCACGAACGCCGTCCACGGCTCCACGTCGATCGTGCTGTCGTCGTCGAGGTCGAGGTCGGCCCCGAGAACGCCGGAGAACCCGCTGACGAGGAGGAGGGAGATGGTCCCGTTCTCGAGCGCGTTGGCGGGAAGGTCGACGAGGAGGAGCCCGGTCGCATCGGTCGCTCCGGTGATCGCGATCACCTCGTCGATGACGCCAACCGTCGTCCCGGCATCACCCTCGATCTCCAGCACCGTATAGCCGGTCAGATCGGTGCCGGGGGCGGCGTACAGCTCGACGTACTCGACGTCGGTTCCGGTGGTGCTCGCCGAGAACTCGTTGATGACCGGCGTCGTCGCCGCGCCGACCTTCGGAGGTGCGAGCATCGGGGTGAGCAGTCCGAGAGCGAGGGCGAAGGTGACGAACAGCGCGAAGCTGCGCTGCAGGGACGGCGAAACAGACGTGGACACAGGCGTCGGGGGCCTCCTGTGATGCGGTTCCCGGTCCAGCACCATGGGCGGCGAGGCGGGATGGTGTTGCCCTTCAGGCTAGCGGCGAGAAGCGGGCAAGCAATGGCCGATTCGACATCGCGGCATGACCCGATCTGACCCGCCACGCACCGAACCACAGTGGCCCGGACTGTGCAGGACCTGCCGTCATGCGCATCTCATCGATGGCGCACGCAGCATCTTCTGGCGCTGCCGCCTCTCCGAAACCGATGCGCGCTTCCCGCGCTACCCTCCGCTGCCGGTGCTCCGCTGCACCGGCTTCGCACCGATGGAACCCGAATCACGCCCGAGGTCGTCTGACTGACCGATGAAGATCCTTGCCCGACTCCTCCCCCTTGCCTCCGTCGCGCTCGCGCTCGCTGCCTGCGCCGCCGGCGGTGGAGCGTCCCAGCCGTCATCCGCGACACCGAGCGATCCACCGTCGACCGCACCGTCCGCCTCCCCGTCCGCCGACGGACACGACCACACGGGCGGGCCGCCGGCTCCCACCGGCATCCCGGACGACCCATGGCACGCACTGCTGGCAGACCTCGAGGAGCGCATCGGCTCACCGGTCACTGACGTCACGGTCGTCAGCGCCGAGGCGAAGACCTGGAACGACGGCTCGCTCGGTTGCCCGGTGCCGGGCCAGATGTACACGCAGGCGCTGGTGGACGGCTACCAGGTGGTGGTGGAGGTCAACGGCGAGCGGTACGACTACCGCATCGGCTCAGGGACGGACGTGCGCCTCTGCGAGAACGCGCCGGAGGGCACCAAGGGCGGCTGACCCCGTCGCGTCTCGCCCATGAAAGGAGCCCCCGCCGGCGGACCGGCGGGGGCTCCTGACTGGCTGCCTGGGATGTAGCGACCTAATGACCGCGGCGGTTCCCCGGGCCGAGGATCAGCTGCGCCTCGCCGGCGCCGCTGGCATTGTCCTCGACCACCAGCATGGCACCGAGCGGATGCTGCGCCGCGTACGCGGTCGGGTTGAACCCCATCGCGAACGTCGCCGACGCACCCGGTGCGACCGTCGGACCCGCGAATCCACCGGTCAGGGCCGGGTTCCACGGATCGAAGAGCGCCGAGCCGGACATCTGATCGGTACCAGCACCCTCGAGCGAGTAGCTCACAACCGTGTAGGCGAACGCGCCGCTCGTCATGCCGAGGTCGGACGCGTAGACCGGGAGGTAGTAGGTGCTGCTGTCGGTCGATGCCAGGCCGCTGAACCCGAGGTAGGAGAGCGTCCCGGCGTTCAGGTCGTAGAGGAACGCCGCCGGCACGCCGTTGAAGCTGCCGGTCAGCAGGGAGCCCTGGTCGTACCCGATCACGATGAAGTCGGGCGTGCCGTCACGGTTCGTGTCGACGTAGACGTCGAACTCGTTGACCGAGCCGTTCGACCAGCGGTCGTGCGTGTTGAGGGCGAAGACCATGAACCGGTCGTCGCCGACCGCGAACGACTGAACGCCGGCGGCACGCAGGTCGTAGCCACCGCCGCCCAGGGCGTCCTCGTTGAGATCGTCACCGTCGGTCAGGCCGAGCTGGTACGGGTCGATCGCCCCGGCAACGGGACCGGTGTTGGTCGCCCGGAACGTCGACGGCGTCGAGCTGTTCGTGAGCTTCCCGGTCGCCGTGACCTCGGAGACGGCCCGAGGCACCAGCAGGTACGGAACCCGCAGGCTGACGCCATCGCCGCTCAGCACGACGCTGCCGCTCACCTGCTTGAAGCTGCCACCGTTGCCGACCGACGCCGCGGGCACGTTCAGCGTGACCGGCAGCTCGACCGAGGCACCCGGATCGACCGTGACCGACCCGGCGCCGAAGCTGAGGGTGGCCGGCTTCGAGCCGGGGCCCGGCGCGACGCTGGGAGTGAGGGTCACCGCCGCGTCACCGAGGTTGCGCACGGTGATCGTATGGGTGGCGCTGAAGTTGGCGTCCAGCTCCTCGTACCCGAAGCTGAGGCTGGCCGTCTGGAACTCCGCGAGTCCCAGATCGGCGTTCTCCGGCTCGACATCGCCGAGCGCCACGACACTCGTCGAGATCGCCGCGGCCGGCGAGACGAGGCCGCTGCCGGCACGGATGACACTGTAGTTGCCGATCCCCGACGGCGAGCCAGTGTTCACGATGGCCGCCTTCACCTCCTCGGTCGTCCAGCCCGGGTGGGCCTGGCGAACGAGGGCAGCGATGCCCGCGACGTGCGGCGACGCCATCGAGGTGCCGGAGAGGATCTGCCCCTGGCCCCCCGTTCCGGAGGCCGTCGACATGATGCTGACGCCCGGCGCGGCGATGTCCGGCTTGAGAGCGCTGTCACCGTTGCGCGGGCCGTTCGAGCTGAAGCTCGCGAAGAGCTCGAAGCCCGGGTTCGGCAGGTCCACGATCGTCGTGGTCGCGGTCGTCGCCGCGCGGAGGTTCTGGGCATCCGTGCCGTTGAGCGGTCCCTGGATCCCCAGGAACGGGATGCTGACCTCGTAAGCCTCGCCCGTGTCCGGGTTGCCCGCGATCGGCCCCTCGTACGGCGGGTAGCCGGCCGAGGAGTTGATCATCGCCACGGCATCGGCCCCGGCCTGCTGGCCGAAGACCGCGCGCGCCACGCGGGCGCAGGTGCCGCGGTTCGTCACGGCGAGGACGTTGTCGTCGCTCTCGACGATGCCGTTGAGGGTGAAGGCGTCGACCGAGCAGCCGAGGCTCTCGTCCTCGCCGGTCCCCTCGATGTTCTGCAGAACCTTGACCTGGTAGGTCGTTCCATCCGGCGGTGCGACGCCGTTCGCGGACAGCGCGACGACCGTCTTGCCGGTATCGAGCGCCAGGCTCACGCCGGTGTAGTTCTCGGTGCTGTCGATGGCGGCGGTCGAGATGGATCCGGCGCCGCTACCGGGAGAGCCGGTGATGTACTGGGATGGGCCGGAGTTGCCTGCCGAGGTCACCACGGTGACACCGGCTGCGGCCGCGTTGGTCGCCGCCACGGCGGAGGGGTCGTCGGCGCGACCGAAGGGCGAGCCGAGCGACATGTTGATGACGTTGGCCCCTGCGGCCACGGCCATCTCGATCGCCTCGACCGTGACATCGGTTGAGCCGTCGCAGCCGAAGACGCGGAAGAAGTACAGCTCCGCCTCCGGCGCCACACCGGGACCGATGAGGAAGTCGTGCTCGGGCGTGGTCGAGTCGTACGGACCCTCGTACGTCGTTCCGTCGGCGTTCACGCCGAAGCCGGTCGCCGTGCCGGACACGTGCGAGCCGTGCCCGACGCTGCCGTCGGTGTAGACGCAGTCGAGCGGATCCGGATCCGGATGCGGAATCAGTGCCGGCGATCCGTCGTCCGCCGCAGCGTCGTAGTCGTCGCCGACCAGGTCGTAGCCACCCATCACCTTCGGAGCGCCCTCGCCGAAGAGGCCCGCGTCCCCGGGGTCACCGATGGTCGTGTCGTTGGCATTCGCGAGCTCGTAGGCCTCGACCGTTCCCGGCCCACCGAAGTTGGCGTGGGTGTAGTCGATGCCGGTGTCGATGACGGCGATCTTCACGCCCGCACCGGTGTAACCGAGCCCGGACTCCGGGTCCCACACCTCGCTCGGGATGCCGAGGTACGGCACGCTGGTCGCATTGCCACGCGTGACGATCTCGACGGCGCGAATCGCGGTCACGTTCGGGAGGCTGGCGAGGGCCGCGACATCCTGGCGGGACACGCGGACCTTGATGCCGTTGTAGGTGAGCTGCAGCTGCGCCAGCACGCGGCCGCCGTGCGCCTCGATCTGCCCGCGGATTGCGTCCTGGCGAGCCTTCAGATCTGCCTTGATCCGGTCGCGCTCCGCCTTCGACAGCTTGCCCGGTCGCTGCGACTCGACGACGGTCACCGGATCGCCGCGCATCTCGAGCATGACGTTAACGTGCCGCGTGTCGTCCACGCCGAAGGGCAGGACCAGCGGATCGATGGCGCGCACCGCTTCACGCTGAAACCGGTCGGCGCCTGAGGGGTTCTGTGCGAGTACTGAGCCGGGCAGCACCAGCGTCAGGACGCTGGCGAGCACCAAGAGCCGTCGGATCACGACGTGGGAAACCTCCACTCCATCGGACGAACGAGGGGCAACCGCTCGGGTCGCCGGTCTACTGGGGGCGTAACCGGCTGGGTCGATAGGCGTTCTCCCTCGCCCATTGGCACGGGGTGCCGTCGTGCGGAGTTCGGGGGTGAGTGCCGGGGATGCTAGTCCCGCCCGGAGAAGCGCGTCAACTCTTCGTTGACGGCACGCACCGCTGGGTGAGCTGCGAGACGAGGCGGCACGCAGCGAGCGCCGAGAGCTCGTTGACGTCGCGCTGCGGGACGTACTCGGTGAAGACGGCGCCAACAGTGCGGCCGCCCAACCCGGCAACCAGGTCCCACGCCTCGGCGTACGTCAGCCCGCCCGGCGAGACGCCGGAGACGGCCGGGAAGACCGACGGATCCAGACCGTCGCAGTCGAACGCCAGGAAGACCGATGCGTCCGACGGCACCTGCTCCAGCAGCCACCGCACACCAAGGTCGTGAAGCTCCCGCGCGGTGACCAGCAGGTTCCCCGCCGCGATCGAGTCCTGCACCTCTCCCTCGCGCGCGGAGCCGACGCCACGCAGTCCGACGTGGACGATGCGCTCGACGTGCGCCATCTCCGACGCGCGGCGCATCGGTGAGGAGTAGCCCTCCTCCACGCCCTCCACCTCGTGCCGGTAGTCGAGGTGCGCGTCGACCTGCACGACGGTCAGCGGGCCACGGCCCTCGAAGGCGCGCAGCACCGGGATCGTGACGGAGTCGTCGCCGCCGACGCAGATCGGGACCGCCCCGCGGTCCAGGATGGCGGCGACGGCGGCGGTCGCTCGAGCGGAGTTGCCGGGACCGTCCGCCGGATCGCCGGGAACGTCGCCGGCGTCCGCCAGTCGCGGGGCGCGTTCCGCGGGAAGCCACCGTTCGCCGGCGTCGAAGTCCCAGTGGCCGCGGAAGGCGGCCAGCCGCTGCGATCGGCGCCGCACGGCGGAGGGCGCCTCGGCGCAGCCGGCGGTCAAGCCCGGTCGCGGGTACGGCCAGCCGAAGGGCACGCCGAGGATGGCGACGTCGGCGTCGAGCCGCGACAGATCGGTCTGCACGGCGGCGCCCAGGAAGGCGGCCTCCGGCTGGTCGGTGCGCATGCCCGGCAGCCTAGCGGGTGGCGCACCCCCGGCATCGCCCCACCAGCGTCACGTGGCCGATGTCGATCTCGAACCCCTCGCCAGCACGGAGCGCGTCACGCACCGTATCGGCGCGTGCCGCATCGATCTCCCACGTGGCCCCGCACTCGGTGCAGTGCAGGTGGCCGTGGTCCGGGGCGGGCAGCACGTGGTACTCCTCGCGTCCGTCGGCGCCGTGGCCGTGGCGCACGAGGCCAAGGTCCTCCAGCACGTCGAGCGTGCGGTACACCGTGGACGGGATGGTCGCCGGGTCCAGGGCGCGGCATCGCTCCACCAGCTCCGCTCCGGTGACGTGGCCGTCGAGGTCGGCGAGCACCTCGATCACGTTGCGGCGCTGCGCCGTCCAGCGCAATCCGCGATCGCGCAGGCGCTGCTCGATGCCGCTCCAGGCGGCCGGGGGTGATCCAGGTCGACGCATCGCCCGTAGTGTATGGTGTTGCCTCCTTATTGCAACGCGTTGCATTAGACCGCGGGAGCACCATGACCCAGATCCTCGCTTTGGCAGGCTTCGGCTTCCTGCTCGGCATGCGTCACGCGACCGATGCGGACCACGTGATCGCCGTGACCACGATCCTCAACCGCAGCCGGAGGTTCCTCGACACGACCGTGGTCGGGGCGCTGTGGGGGCTGGGGCACACGGTGACGGTGCTGCTGGTGGGCACCCTGATCATCGTGTTCAACGTGGTGATCCCGCCACCCGTCGGCCTGGCCATGGAATTCGCCGTCGCGCTGATGCTGATCGCGCTCGGGATCCTGAACCTCACCGGCGCCATGGGCCGCATCACGGAGCGGTTGACGCCGCCGGCGCCGATGCACGGGCACCCGCACGAGCACCGGCATGCTCACGGCGAGGCCGCGGAGCACGCGCACGGGCACGCGCACCTGCACGGGCACGGCACCGACCGTGACCTCGGCTTCGTCGCGACCTACGGCTGGTACCACGTCCTGCGGCCGGTGGCCATCGGCCTGGTCCACGGCCTGGCCGGATCGGCGGCGGTCGCGCTGCTGGTGCTGGCGACCATCCAGGACAGCGGCACGGCCATCGTCTACCTGCTGGTCTTCTGCCTGGGCGTGGCGGCGGGCATGGCCGTGCTCACCACCGTCATCGGTCTGCCGTTCATGGTCACGCGCGCCCGGTTCGCCAACCTCAACCGGTGGCTGACCCTGGGTTCGGGCGTGCTGTCCCTGGCGTTCGGCCTGTTCCTGGCCTACCAGATCGGGATCGTGGACGGCCTGTTCACCGGCAACTTCCACTGGGAGCCTGCCTGAGCCGTCGGGGGTCCAGCCTGGCGATTCTCGCGGGGCGGGAAGAACGGGGACTTCTTCCCCGCTCGTGCCGGCCCAGTGCAGGAACGGGGACGCTCAGGGCCGAATCGGCCGTTTCGTTCGCCGTTCGTGCCGCCGGGCGGCAGCAACGGGGACTGGTTCGCCGATACGCCCGCCGGGCGGCAAGGCCCGGCGCAAGAGCGGGGGCCGGCGCACCGGCCCCCGCATCGGTCAGGCGGCGGAGCGAGCGGCGAACCAGTCGCCGGTGGTGAAGAGCGCGAACAGCACGAAGCCGTTGGCGACGACCAGGACCAGGGACAGCAGCGGGCCGTTGTCGCCGCCCATGCCGGCAAGGCCGAAGAGCAGGCCGATGATCGCGAGCACGATGCCCGTGATGCGCGCCCAGCCGCGGCCGGACAGGATCTTGAGGCCGGCGATGAACTGCAGGACGCCGAAGCCGATGATGATCAGCGTCAACACGATCAGCGCGCCGGCGACGGCACCGAAGAAGCCGCTGGCACCCGGCATCTGCGACGTGTCGATGCTGCCGGCGGCGCCGGCGAAGATCGAGGCGCCGAGCAGCATCACCAGGCCGAACAGCCCGGTGAGCACGCCCAGCGCGATCAGCGTGCCGCCGGCGCCGGTGACGATGCCGGGCCGGGGCGCCGTGGCGGGTCCGACCCCGTACGCGGGCGGCGCGGCGGGCGGGGGGCCGGCGTAGGCGGAATCGGCCGGCGGGGGCGTGGTGGACATGGGCAGCGGTTCCCTCCTGTGGTGCCCGGCGCGCTCGGTGCGGCCGTGGACCGCCGGAGTCTAGCCAACCACCGCCGGGAAGCGGCGCGGAAATCGACGGCGGCGGGACATGGACGAGCCGGGGCACGTGGCCCCGGCTCTGCGTCGGGCTGGTGGTCGGGTCAGCGGCGGTCGCGCCAGTGCGAGTGGCGCGTGCCGTAGTCATCGGCCGTCCAGTACGTCGGCGTGCCCCAGGCGGTCATCACCGAGCCCTCGTACGCGCGGTCGTACCCGGCGTTCGGGTCGAACTCCGGGGCGTTCTCGATCGCGTCGCGGTCCGCGTCCAGGAACAGGTCGTCGCGGTCGCTCAGCCACTGGAGCCGCTCGAACGGCACCAGCACGCGCTTGGCGCCGATGCCCAGGAAGCCGCCCACGTCCATGGTCACGTAGCGGACGGTGTGCTCGTCGTAGTCCAGGTACAGGTCGTCGATGGTGCCGATGGTCTGGTCGTTGCGACCGATCACCGTACGGCCCTGCAGGTCGCCGGCGCGCATCAGGTTCCAGGTCGAGACCGTGCGTCCGGTCGTGGTCTGCGTCATCGTCGTCATGGTTCATTCCCCACGTTGCGTGTACGCGGTGATGGGGTGCAGGGTCCGTGCCGCGGTGGCCGGATTCCGACCGATGAGGTCGATTCAGACGAAGCGCAGCTCCTCCGCCTCGGGGTCGTCCACCACGCGAGCGCAGGTCGGGCACCAGAGGCGCGCCTCGACCGGGGTTCCGCAGGTCGCGTGGCGCATCGGCTCGGCCTGTGAGGACGTGCGCGAGCCCCAGTCGGCGAGCATGCGCAGGACGCCGGCGAGCTCCATACCCTCATCGGTCAGGTGATAGTCGAACCGGGGTGGCCGCTCGGAGTACGGCGTGGCCCGCACGACGCGCTCCGCCTCGAGCCGGCGCAGGCGGTCGGTGAGAATGTTCGGGGCGATGCCGCCCACGGCGTCGGTCAGCTCACCGAAGCGCCGGGGTCCGTCGAGCAGCGCCTCGATGAGCAGGAGCGACCAGCGGTCGCCCACGCGCTCCAGGGCGGCGGCGAGCGGGCTGTGTGGCGTCGGCATGCCATCCATCGTAGCGCCGCCCGCCGCTTGACAGCCACCGGGTGAGTAGTAACTTGCGTGTTGCAAGTTACGACAGCAGCCACCGCGGCGCGGCAATCCGCAGCCGCAGCGAACGTAGAACGGAGCGCAGCGCGCATGACGGTCCTCTCGGACATCGGTACGGAGATCGCGGGAATCGGCGAACGGGTCGGGCCGTCGGTGGTGGGCATCGGGAACCGGTGGCGCGGCGGATCCGGCGTGGTGATCGCCGAGAACCGCATCCTCACCAACGCCCACAATCTGCACGGCGACGAGATCACCGTCACCCTCGCCTCGGGAGAGGCGGTGGCGGGGACGCCGCTGGGCGTGGACGCGGACGGCGACGTGGCGGTGATCGAGGCCGCGACCGGCGACGCCCCGGCGCTCGAGCTGGGTGGCGCGGTCGAGGTCGGCATCGGGATCCCGGTCGTCGCCCTGGGCAACCCGAACGGCCGCGGGCCGCGCGTCACCTTCGGCTTCGTGAGCGGTGTCGGCCGGTCGTTCCGCGGGCCCCGCGGACGCCGGGTGGCCGGCGCGATCGAGCACACGGCTCCCCTCATGCCCGGCTCGTCCGGCGGGCCGGTGGTCGACCTCGACGGTCGCCTGCTGGGCATCAACACCAACCGGCTGGGCCACGGGTTCTACCTGGCCATCGCCGCCGATTCGACGCTGGCCGAGCGGGTCGCGTCGCTTGGTCGCGGCGAGTCCCCGCGACGCCGCCGCCTGGGCGTCGGCCTGGCGCCGGCCCACGTGGCGCGCCGGCTGCGCCGCGCCGTCGGGCTGCCGGAGCGCGACGGCCTGCTGGTCCGCGAGGTCGAGGACGACTCCCCGGCGGCCGCGGCGGGCATCGCGGAGGGTGACCTGATCGTCGCGGTCGGCGGCCGCGCCATCGGGTCGGCGGACGATTTGTTCGACGCCCTGGCCGGCGAGGGCCCGCTGGAGATCACGCTGGTGCGCGGCGTCGACGAGCTGACCGTCACGGTGCCGGCGTGATCGCCCAGGATCCGGCCATCGGCGCGGCGCTCGAGCGCGGTGGCATCGCGGACCTCACCACCATCGGACGCCGCACCGGCCTGCCCCGGCGGATCGAGATCGCGTTCCACAACGTCGACGGGCGCATCCTGCTGAGCGGACGGCCGGGCTTCCCGCGGGGGTGGGTCGCGAACATCCGCGCCAACCCGAACGTGGTGCTCCACCTCAAGCGCGGCGTCCGGGCCGATCTGCCCGCGACCGGCCGCGTCATCACCGACCGCGCCGAGCGCGAGCGCCTGCTGCCTCCCATCGCCGCCGGCTGGAAGATGGACCTGGGGATCATGGTGACCGGCTCGCCGCTGGTGGAGGTCACCATCGGCTGATCGGTCTACCGTAGACCGATGCAGTCGCGGACCGATGCGGTCGTGGTCGGCGGCGGCCCGAACGGGCTCGCCGCCGCCATCGTCCTGGCGCGCGCCGGGCGCAGCGTGCAGCTCTTCGAGGCACGCTCGACGGTGGGCGGCGGCTGTCGCACCGCGGAGCTGACCCTCCCCGGCATCCTGCACGACGTCTGCAGCGCCATCCATCCGCTGGGCCGCGCCTCTCCCCTCTTCCGGGAGCTCGAGCTCGAGCGACACGGCCTCGCGTGGATCGAGCCGCCGATCCAGCTCGCCCATCCCCTCGACGACGGCCGCGCCGCGCTGGTGGTGCGGTCGGTCGACGAGACCGTGCGCAGCTTCGGCGACGACGGCGACGCACGGGCGTATCGGTCCTGGATGCGCCCGGTGGTCGGCGACTGGGACCTCATCGTCCGGACCGTGCTCGGGCCGTGGCCGGTCGGCGCCATCCGCCACCCCGTGGCGATGGCACGGTTCGGCCTGCCGGCCCTGCTGCCCGCCGGCGCGGTCGCGCGGCGTTTCTCGTCGCCCGTGACCAGGGCGCTCATCGCCGGGTGCGGCGCGCACTCCTTCCTGCCACTGTCGTCGCCGCTCACCGCCGGACTCGGGCTCTCGCTGCTGGTCAGCGCCCACGCCGTCGGCTGGCCGATCCCCCGCGGTGGGGCGCAGCGGATCGTCGACGCGCTGGCATCGGTCCTTCGCGAGCTGGGCGGCGAGATCATGACCGATCACGTCGTCGGCTCCGTGGACGAGCTGCCACCCCATCGCGCCGCGATGCTGGACGTCACGCCGCGCCAGGTGCTCTCGCTCGCCGGTGATCGGCTCGGTGGCCTCTACGCGGCGCAGCTGCGCCGGTACCGATACGGACCTGCCGCCTTCAAGCTGGACCTGGTGCTGGACGGGCCGGTCCCGTGGCGCATCCCCGAGCTCGCCGACGCCGGCACGGTGCACCTGGGCGGCACGTACGAGGAGATCGCGGCCTCGGAGCGCGCCGTGGCGCGGGGGCGCGTGGCCGAGCGGCCGTTCGTGCTGGTCGCGCAGCCGACGCGGTTCGACCCGTCGCGGGCGCCGGAGGGCCAGCACGTCGTGTGGGCCTACTGCCACGTCCCCAACGGTTGGACCGGCGACGCGACGGAGCGGATCCTCGGCCAGCTGGAGCGCTTCGCCCCCGGCTTCCGGGACCGGATCGTGGCACGCCATGTCATCGGCCCGGCCGATCTGGAGGCGTACGACGCGAACTACGTCGGCGGCGACATCAACGGCGGCCTGCAGAGCTGGACGCAGTTCTTCTCGCGGCCGGCGCTGCGCTGGGACCCCTACTCGACGCCCGATCCGTCGCTCTTCATCTGCTCCGCGTCGACGCCGCCGGGCGGCGGCGTGCACGGGCTGTGCGGGCTGCACGCCGCGCGGTCCGCGCTGCGGGGCGTGCTGGGAGCCTGATGAAGGGGCGATCGCGTCGTCAGGCCGATGCGCCACAATGAGAGGTCGCCACTCCTGCAGCCCCGGCACACAGGAGGCTCCTCCATGGTCAAACGCATCCTCGTTGCTTCACTGCTCGCCTCGACGCTCGCCGTCGCGAGTGTCGGCGCCGCGTTCGCGCACGAGTGCGTGATCTCGAGCCGGTCTGACCAGGGCGATGCCGGCGCCACCCATTCCGACCGATGGACCGTGTTGACGCTCGCTGACGTCCTCGGGTTCATCAACACCGTGATCCCCGGGCAGGAGACGCAGTTCCTGACGGCGGAGCAGATCGAGTGGGCCGTCGCGAACCGCGACGAGCTCCTCGGCACCAGCGACTTCCCGGAGTCGTGGGTGACGCGGACGGACAAGACCATCGGTGAGGGTTCGTCGAACCCGAACCTCGCTGATCACCACGGCCTCGACCATCTCGCCGACCTCTACGGCACGCAGGTCGCAAACCTCTACTTCGCCGCTCTCGGCCACTAGGCACCGTCGGCGCCGACCGCCGGGCGGAGCACCGCCTCCGCCGGCGGCCGGAACGCTCCCCATCGAGGGAGATCGGACGCTCGATCTGCGCGGCTAGACTCGTGGTGCATGTTCGACCTCGTGCACCTCATCGGCACCGGCCGCGCCGGCGGCGCGATCATGGCTCGCCTGCTGGAACGTGGCGTCCACGTCACGCACGGCCGCAACCCGCGCCCCGACGCCCAGCTCGTCCTGCTGTGCGTGCCTGATTCCGCCATTGCTGCCGTCGCCGCAGCGATCCCGCCCGGCCCCTGGGTCGCGCACGTCAGCGGCGCGACGCGGCTCACCGCGCTGGACCCACACGACCGCCGCTTCAGCGTGCACCCGCTGCAGACGCTGACCCGCGAGCGCGGGCCGGAGCAGCTCGACGGCGCGTGGGGCGCGATCAGCGGCGAGACTCCGGAGGCGCTGCAGCACGCCCGCGAGCTGGCGGAGACGCTGGGCCTGCGGCCCTTCGAGGTGGCCGATGCGGACCGCAGCTTCTACCACGCGGCCGCGGTCATCGGCGGCAACTTCCTCGTCACGCTGCACCAGGCAGCCACCCGACTGCTCGCGGAGGTCGGTGCACCGCCGGAGGCGATCGTGCCACTCATGGCGCGCACCATCGAGAACGGGTTCGACCTGACGGGACCGATCGCGCGCGGCGACTGGGCCACGGTCGACGCGCACCTGGCCGCGCTTGAGGCACGGGCGCCGGACCTGGTCCCGCTCTACCGCGCGCTGGCGGAGGCGACGCGAGCGTGAGGACCATCCGCACCATCGCCGAGTTGCGCGAGGCGCTTCGCGAGCCGCGGGCGCGCGGCGAGCGCATCGGCCTGGTGCCCACCATGGGCGCCTTCCACGCCGGGCACCTGTCGCTGATCGCGGCCGCTCGTGAGGCGTGCGACGTCGTGGTCGTCAGCCTCTTCGTCAACCCGGCGCAGTTCAATGTGGCCGAGGACCTGGACCGATACCCGCGCGACGAGGCGGCCGACGCGCGCACCGCGCAGGACGCCGGGGTGGACCTGCTCTTCGCGCCGTCCGCCGACGAACTCTATCCACCCGGCTTCGACACCTGGGTAGAGCCGGGCGAGCTCGGGCGGATCCTGGAGGGCGAAATGCGGCCCGGTCATTTCCGGGGCGTGGCGACGGTGTGCACGAAGCTCTTCTCGATCGTCCAGCCCGACGTCGCCTGCTTCGGACGCAAGGATGCCCAGCAGGTGGCCGTGATCCGGCGCCTGGTGGCCGACCTGAACCTGCCGCTGGAGATCGTTGCGTTTCCCACCGTGCGCGACGAGGACGGGCTCGCGCTCAGCTCGCGCAACCGGTTCCTCTCGCCGGCCGAGCGTTCGACGGCGCTGGCGCTGCCGCGCGCGCTGCGGGCCGGGCTGGCCGCGCACCGCGAGGGTCGGGATGCGGTGGACGCAGCGCGTGCGGTGCTGGACGCGGAGCGAGGGCTGACGGTCGAGTACGTCGCGGCGGCGGATCTCGACGGACCGACCTTGGCCGCCGCCGTGCGCGTCGGCTCCACGCGCCTGATCGACAACGTCGCCCTGACGGGTGACCCCTCCGGCACGGCGTAGGATGGTGGCATGCGCGGGGGACGGAGGGGTCTCGCCAGCGTCCTGAGCACCGTGGCCGTGGTGAGCGCCGCGGCATGTGGCGCGCCGACCGCGCCGAGCGTCGAACTCAGCAGCGCGCCGACGGCGTCCGCCGCCGAGCCTTCGGGACCCGCCGGCTCCACGGCGTCGTCACCGCCGAACTCGGGGGCGCCCGCGCCGGAATCGTTCTCGACCGTGATGGTCGTCGCCGACGAGCTGCGCCTGCGCGACGTGGCGGGGACCGGCGGCGAGGTCGTTGACGGGCTGAGCTGGGGCGCGGTCGCATCGGTCCTGGAGGGGCCTGCCGACGCGGATGGCTTCAGATGGTACCGGCTCGAGTCCGGCGACGGATCGAGCGGGTGGGCTGCGGCCGGCGACGGGGAGGACGATTGGCTCGTCCCCGTCGTGGTTCCCACCGATGGGCAGCGTCGGATCGAGCTGAGCAGCGTGTGTGACGTGGTCGGCCCAGTGGTCGCACCCGATACGACGATCCTGGACGACGGGCTGGTCGTGACGACGACGCTGGACGGCGCGTGGGTCGCCGGCGTGCTGTCGGCCGACGGCATGCGGTCGCTGGAGGACGAGATCCTGTCGAACCCGTACCTCCAGCAGGAAGCCGAGTACGTGCCAGTCCCCAAGCCGGGCGCCGAGCCACCGGGTCACGGCGCATGCACCTACACCTTCCGGCTCGGCCCGGGCGACGATCCGCTGACCGTCACGTCGGTGATGTACTTCGGCGATCCCGAGGAGACCCAGTTCTACCAGCCGGCACCCGAGCGCAAGGCACTGACCAAGATCGCGCAGAGCCTGGCCGACATCGAGTCCGTGCTGCCGCCGGGCGCCTGGGAGGTGCAACCGCTGCCCTACGTGGCGGACGAGTACCTCGCCTGGCTGCTGGTGGAGCCGGGACCCATGCAGGGACCGTTCATCGACTTCGGCGATCTCGGCATCGACGGGAGCGCGGCCGACTTCGGAGAACCGGTGCAGGGGGCGAGCCGCTGCGGCGTCCTCGGCCGCGACGCGGCGACCCGCGTCCATGCCGGGCTCCGAACCACCGGGGTCGAGGCAGGCCTGGACCGGTTCGGCGGTGGGCCGATGCGCGATGGCGACGATCGCTACACGCTGCTCATGGTTCCGCGGACACCCCTCGGCGTGCCGAACTGCGACGGGCTGCGTTGACAAGCCGATACGCGAGGGCGACGCTTCGCGCATGACCGAGACCCGCCCGCGCGAGCCCTTGACCATCCCCGAGATCGGCGCCATGAAGCGCGCCGGCACCAAGATCGTGATGGTCACGGCGTACGACCATCCGTCCGCGCGGCTGGCGTCGGAGGCGGGCGTCGACATCATCCTGGTCGGCGACTCCGCGGGGAACAACGTGCTCGGCTACGAGACGACGGTCCCGGTCACCATGGACCAGGCGGTGATGCTGACCGAGGCAGCCGCACGCGCTCGCCCCCGCTCGCTGCTGGTCGGCGACCTGCCCTTCGGCTCCTACCAGGCTTCGGACGCCGATGCGGTCCGCAACGCGGCCCGCCTGGTGAAGGCCGGCGCCGATGCGGTCAAGCTCGAGGGCGCGGGACCGATGGTCTCGCGCGTCCGCGCCATCGTGGGGGCCGGCATCCCGGTCATGGGCCACCTGGGCCTGACGCCGCAGTCGGCCACCATGCTCGGCGGCATGAAGGCGCAGGGCCGCACGGCGGCCGATGCGCGCCGCATGCTCGACGACGCGCGCGAGCTCGAGCGGGCGGGCATCTTCTCGCTGGTGCTCGAGTCCGTTCCCGCGCGGATCGGCGAGCACATCAGTCGCGCGCTCACCATCCCGACCATCGGCATCGGGGCGGGTCCGGGGTGCGACGGCCAGGTGCTGGTCTGGCACGACCTGCTCGGCATCAACACCGGCCCCATGCCGCGCTTCGTCAAGCGCTACGCCGACGTGGGCGGCGAGATCCGGCGCGGACTGGAGGCGTTCGCCTCCGAGGTGCGATCCGGCGCGTACCCCGCGGACGAGCACGAGTACAAGATCAGCCGCGAGGAGCTCGACGCCTTCGAGGCCGATCTCCCCCGGGCCTGACCGTCAGGCGGCCGAGGCCGCCACGCTGCGCTCGATCGCCTCGCCCACGACGTCCACCACGGCGCGGCCGATCCCAAAGAACGCCTCCAGGTCCATGCGGCTGCCGTCGCCGGTGCTCAGCGCGAACGCAATGTCGCCGTCGAACAGGGTGTGGACCGGCCGGATGCCGATGGCCAGGGCGTCGTGCGCCAGCTCCGCGACCTTGCGGCATTGAGCGCGATCGAGGGACGCGTCGGTCGCGACGACGACGAGCGTGGTGTTGCCGACCGACGGCGGCGTGGTGCCACTGGCGGTGGCCAGCGGCCGGCCGTCACGGGCGAACACGTCGCCAAGGGCATTCAGCACGACCAGCGCGCCGACGGTCGAGCCATCCGGGAGGCGGCGGGCCGCACTCCCGACCCCCGCCGGCGTGGCGGCGCCGGTCCCACCGAGCTTGGCGCAGGTGGCGCCCGTCCCGGCGCCGACGCGGCCCTCCAGCGGACCTTCGTTGGTCTCGGCGGCCACGGTCGCGGCGTAGCCGGCATCGGCGGTCGGGAAGGCCTCGGGATCGCCGACGCCCAGGTCGAAGAGGATGGCCGCCGGCACGATCGGCACCGGCCGGACCGCCGTCGGGAAGCCGATCCCCCGCTCCGCGAGCCGCCGTACCACGCCGTCCGCCGCGGCGAGGCCGAAGGCGGAGCCGCCGGCCAGGCAGACGGCGTTGATCCGCTCGACCAGCGCGGTCGGCCGAAGCAGATCGGTCTCGCGGGTGCCGGGCGCGGAGCCCCGGACGTCGACGCCGGCGACCGCCCCGGCATCGGCGGGGAGGATCACGGTGCAGCCGGTCGCCGCGGTCGCATCGGTCCAGTGGCCGACCCGGATGCCGGGCACGTCGCGGATGGTCAGGCGCTCCACGTCGCCGATGCTAGCCCACCACCCGGGACACCAGGCGATCCAGGAGGTCACCGCACTGACCGCGCAGGACCGCATCGGCGCGATCGTCGAGGGGCGTCGGCTCCGCGTTGACGATCACCAGCCGCGCGCCGAAGTCCAGCGCGAGCTCCGGCAGCCGCGCGACGGGGTAGACCGTGAGGCTGGTGCCGATGGCGAGGAAGAGATCGCAGGCCGCCGCCGCCTCCTCGGCTCGCGACAGCAGCGCGGCGTCCAGGTTCTGCCCGAAGCTCACGGTGGCGGACTTCAGGATTCCGCCGCACACCTCGCATGGCGGATCTGGCTCGCCGGCACGCACACGCTCGATGACCTCGAGCATGGGACGGCGGTCGCCACAGCGCAGGCAGGCGCTCTCGCGGATCGTCCCGTGGATCTCGATCAGGCGCTCGGGCGACGTGCCGGCGGCCAGGTGGAGGCCGTCGACGTTCTGCGTGATCAGTGTGTCCAGACGACCGGCCGCCTCGAGCCGGGCCAGGGCCCGGTGGCCCGCGTTGGGCTCGGCGGTCCACGCCGGGTGCTCGGCCCGTCGGCGCCAGCTCTCGCGCCGGATGTTCGCATCGGCGACGTAGTAGCCGATGTTGCTGAGGCGCTCCGTCGCGGGATCGCGCGTCCAGAGGCCGTTCGGTCCGCGGAAGTCCGGGATGCCGGACTCGGTGCTGATGCCCGCGCCGGTGAGCGCCACGACCGACCGCGCGTGGCGGAGCCAGGGCGCCACCTCGTCGAGCGTGGTCATGGCGCTCGGCCGTCGGCCCAGGCGAGGATGGCGGCCAGGTACTCGTCGAACCGGTCGCGGTGCACCGTATGTCCCGCGTCCATGGCGATGACCCGCGAGTGCTCCGGCAGGCGTCCGGGCAGCGCGGCGCGGGCCTCCGGCAGCATCACCGAGCGGCCCTCGTCGGCGAGGACGACCAGCGTCGGCGTCTGGAGGGTCGGCGCGAGGTCCACGACGTGGAATGGCCGCGGCCGGCGCAGCGAGGCGACGATGCCCTCCGCGTCCGCCATTCCCCGACCCTCCACGTCCTGGCGTGCGTCCTCCTCCAGCCAGCGGGGATTCTCCTGCAGCTCGCGCCGCACCTCGTCGTCCGGACGGTCTCGGGCCGCGGCCACGTCGGCGCGAATCTTCGCGAAGAAGTCCTCGTCGCTGGTGCGGTCGATGCTCGGCGGGTCCTCGGCCACCAGCCGTCGCGCGATGTCAGGCCTCAGGTGCACGAGCCACAGGCTCACGGCCGCCCCCAGGGAGTGGCCGACCAGGAGGTCGACCGGTGGCGTGGCGTGGTGCTCGATGGTCGCCGCGAGGTCGTCGGCGAGGTCGTCCAGCGTGGCTGCCCGGCCGATCCGCGGGCTCCGCCCGTGCCCTCGTTGGTCGATCGCCAGCACGCGCCAGCCACGTTCCGCGAGCGCTGGACCGACCCGCCACCAGGTGCGGTGCCAGCCGTTCATGCCGTGGACCAGGACCGCGGTGCGGTCGTTGGGTCGTTCGGGGAACCATTCGTGGACGTGGAGCTGAATGGGGTCCGGCATGCGGGCATTATCCCGACCGTCGACCGTCGAGCGCGGGCGCCCGTGCGGTCGCAGTCGAGCGCGCGCCCATGCGGGCTGCACCCATGCCCGCTGCCACGAGTGTGAACTGCATGCACACTGGAACGACGGACCATCTGTGCCCTCGTGCGGTCGCAGCCGACGGCGCGCGCACCCATGCCCGCTGCGGGCGAGTGTGAACTGCATGCACACTGAGACGACGGACCATCTGTGCCCTCGTGCGGTCGGCAGCCGACGGCGCGCGCGCACCCATGCCCGCTGCCGGCGAGTGTGAACTGCATGCACACTGGGACGACGGACCATCTGTGCCTCGACCCCCGGTGGATCGGTCAGCGACCGGCAACGGATTGAGCTCGCACGGAGCCGACCGCTCGGCTGCCCGGCGAGCGCCGGAACGCGACGTGCAGGCACGCCACCCCATGAGCCTCGAAGCGACCGCCGACCTGTGGTGGAAGAACGCGGTCATCTACTGCGTCGACGTCCAGTCGTTCCTCGACACCAACGGCGACGGCATCGGTGACCTCGACGGCCTGACGCAGCGCGTCGACTACCTGGC
>DASSOH010000105.1:0-54623 GCA_035700865.1 Candidatus Limnocylindria bacterium
ACGTTCGACTTCGACGACGAGGTGATGGCCCGGTTGGCGCGCAACTCGGTCACGGCCAGCTTCCTGCCCGACGAGCGGAAGGCGGAGCTGCTGAGCGCGATCGACGCCTGGCTTGCCGGGTGACCGACTGACTCGCGGTCCGGCGCGGGCAGCCGCGCGGGTCAGTGCCAGATCGGCGGGTACGGGTGCGGTGGCGTGATCCGGCGATCGGTGTGGAAGCGGTCGATGCCGAAGACGGCGAGCTCGGGAGCGGCATCGGTGCCGTCAAGGATCATCCGGGCCAGCGACTCGCCCACCGCCGGCGCGGTCTTGAAGCCGGTGCCACTGAACCCGGTATCCAGCCAGAGCCCGTCCGGTCCGTACGGCGCCGCCGGACCGATGATCGGGTGCTGGTCCGGCGTGATGCCGTCGACCCCGTGGTGCGCGCTGTGCAGCCCGCCGTCCGCCAGCCCCGGCAGGCGCCCGGCGACGCGTTCGACCGCTCGATCCGTGAACCCGTCGGCGCCACGACGCACCTGGTCGGGATCATCGAGCACCGGATTGCCGTCCTCGAGGCCGACCAGCACCAGGTGCTCCCCCTCGGGCCGGACGTACATCGCGCGCCCGAAGTCGATGAACGCCGGGAAGGCGGCGAAGGTGGGTGGGCGGACGACGTAGGCCACGTCGTGCACCCAGGCGCGAATCGGGAGCTCCAGCGAGATGCTCCGCGCAAGCGCCGCCGACCAGGCTCCGGCGGCGAGCACGACCGCATCGGCGCCGATGTCTCCGTCCTCCGTGCGGACCCCGCTCACGCGGTCGCCCTCGGTGAGGATGGCCCTGACCTGCGCATGCCGGACCGATGCGCCACACGCCCTGGCGGCAGCCAGCAGGGACGCGGCCGCCGAGGATGGATCGGCGTAGCCAGACTCCGGCTCGTACGCCGCGAGCTCGACGTCATCGGTGTTCATCTCCGGCGCCAGCGCCCCCAGGTCGCTCGCCCGCACGAGCCGGGTCGCGATGCCCAGCGACTGCTGCAGCGCCACGTTCGCCGCCAGCAGCTCGTTCAGCTCGGGAGGGACGAGCTGCAGGAAACCCGTCCGCGTGAACCCGCAATGACCGCCCACCGCCTCGGGCCACGAGCGGAAGTACGAGAGCGAGCGCCACGCCAGCGACGCGTTCTCGGGCAGGTCGTAGTGCATGCGCACCATGCCGCTGGAGCGGCCGGTCGCGTTGTCGAGGCCCGGACGGTCGATGACGAGCGGCGGCGTGCCCGCGCGCGCGAGGTGGAAGGCGAGGCTGGCGCCCTGCACCCCGGCGCCGATGACGATGATCTCGGGCTGACCCATCGGCGGATTGTTCGTTCCGCTCGGCGTGACGGGCAGGGCCGGATGCCCCGTCCCCGGCAGGGCGCTTCGGCGTTCATCGAGGTCTGAGTGCACCTCCCGAGCCACCGGTTGAGCCGTTAGGCCCTTGTCGCACGGCCCGCGACGACCACAGTGGAGGCGAGCCACGGTGGAGGTGGACGCATGCGCGGGCCTCTCATGCTGCAGGAACTCGAGCGGCGCGTCGAGGACGACAGGCGGCAGCAGCTGACCGATGCCGAGCCGAGCGCGGACGGTGCCGGCCGACCGATGCGAGGGCGCTCCGCGCTGGTGGATCGGGCGCTCGTCGGCTTCTTCGTGCTGTTCATGGCGGTCGGCTTCCTGCTCTTCGTCATCGACCTGCTCATCCCCTGATGTCGGGGATCGTCGGGCGCCGCCACGCGGCCAGTCCCGGATCGGGCGTGGCTCGTCTTCCCGTTCGGCCGCCCGGACGCCCAGGCGACGTGGACCTTCGGCCGCATCGACGGCCTGCCGCTGGTGCTGATGCTGGGCATCGCCGGGCTGACGGTGCTGGCCTTCATCGGCGCCTTCCTCGCGACCATCGGCCTGTGGGTCTCGCCCGACCTGTGGCGGTCCCTGGTGATCGCCGGGGCGAGTGGCTCCATCGTCCTCTTCCTCCTCCACCTGGGGCCGTGGGCGGTGGCGCCGCTCGCGATGGA
Organism: Candidatus Limnocylindria bacterium; assembly: GCA_035700865.1. Classification (GTDB taxonomy): domain Bacteria; phylum Chloroflexota; class Limnocylindria; order QHBO01; family QHBO01; genus JACDBZ01. Next base: position 2,021 of record DASSOH010000105.1, read on the forward strand.
CCTCCTGCTGCTGTGGGTCGCCCTCTCGGCGGCGTGGTCGCCGAGTACGGCCACCTAGGCAGGACCGATGCGTCCAACAGCTCGCCTCGCGCGACGCCGGGGGAGGGCCTGGCCGGGCGGGGTGCTGCTGCTCGCGCTTCTCACCTTCACCGGGTCGTCGCCGCCCTCCGCCGTCGCGCGACCGCCGCAGGGGACGACCGGCCACTCCGGCTGCACCGTGCTGTACGCCGCGGATGAGGGTGGCGCGTACGGCGGCAACAACGAGGACGAACGGAACCCGCTGACGTGGATCTGGTTCGTCCCTGGCGAGGACGGCGCCTACGGCAGCGCCTTCGTGGGCTACGACGACCTGGTCGTGCAGGGCGGCATGAACGAGGAAGGACTGTTCTTCGACGCGCTGGGCGTGCGCGAGGTCGAGGTCCCGGGGCGACCGGGCAAGCCGGAGTCGACCGGGCAGAGCTTCGTCGCCGACGTGATGGGACGCTGCGACTCGGTGGACTGCGTCCTGGAGCGGCTCGACGCGATCAGTATGCCGGGGACATGGAACGGGCAGTACCTGTTCGGCGATCGGTTCGGCAGCTCGGCGATCATCGAGCCGCTCACCGTCATCCGGGGGACTGGCCGGTTCCAGGTCGCCACCAACTTCTTCCAGTCCGAGGTCCCCGTGGCGGATCGCCGAGACGAGCGGTACCTGGCGGCGACGCGCCTCCTCGATGAGGCGACGGCCTTCTCGGTGGACGAGGTTCGAAGCGTCCTGGAGGCGACACGCCAGAACGGGACGGTCAACACGGTCTATTCCACGATCTATGAGCTGGGCGCGCGCGTCGTGCACCTCCACTACTTCGGCGACTTCGACCACGAGCGGACATTCGACGTGAGATCCGAGCTGGCCAGGAGCGTGCACGGCTACGAGATCGCGCAGCTCTTCCCGCCGAACGAGGGGGCCGATCAGGTCGCGGCCCCCATCCGCGCGCGAGTCGCCGCCGTCCTCGCCGCGGACGCTACGGCCGGCGAGACCGATCCCGCCGCGCTCGAGATGCTGACCGGCACGTACGAGATCGCCCCCGGCATCCCGCTCTTCATCGAGAGCGAGGGGGGCGTGCTGCGCGCGCGCCAGCCGCTGACACCCTGGGTCGACCTGGCACCCGCGTCCGCCACCGAGTTCGTGCGGGTCTCCTCCGACGGCGAGGGCATCGTGCACGAGCAGCTGCTCCGGTTCCAGCTCGCGGAGGGTCGGGCCACGCGGATCGAGATCACCGTGGATGGGGGGACGAGCATGGTGGCCGTTCGATCCGAGGCGTCGTCGCCGGGCTTACCGTTGGCGGCGGTCGCCGCGGGGCTGCTTGCCGCCGCCCTGGCCGGAGCGGTTGCGCTCACCCGTGCCCGACGGCGCCACGACTCGGACTCACCGGACCGCGCACGATCGTCCAGCCGTCCGTCCGTCGCACGCGGTCACGAGTAAGCTTCGGACGCTCGAGACGGCGGGTGTGTTCGCCGCTCGCCGGTCTGAGCGGGATCCGCGCCGACGACGCGAGCACGTGAGGCGGTACCGATGGAAACGCTCGTCCTGGCGCTGGACCTCCTGGGGACGTTCGTCTTCGCGCTGAGCGGCGCGATGGCGGCGGTGCGGCATCGGTTGGACGTGTTCGGCATCCTGGTCCTCTCGTTCGCGGCCGGCACGGCGGGCGGCATCACCCGGGACCTGCTCATCGGCGCCGTGCCGCCGGCCGCCATCGGCGACTGGCGCTACGTGGTGGTGGCCGTGATTGCCGGCCTGGTGACGTTCTGGGGTCACCGGATCGTGCATCGGCTCCAGGACGCCGTCCTGGTCTTCGATGCCGTCGGCCTGGGGGTGTTCGCCGTGTCCGGGACGCTCAAGGCCCTCGCCTACGGCGCGCATCCGATCGCCGCGGTTCTGCTGGGCGTGCTCACCGGCATCGGGGGCGGGATGCTGCGCGACATGCTGGTCGCGCAGATCCCCACCGTCCTGCGCTCCGAGCTGTACGCCGTGGCGGCCCTCGCCGGCGCCACGGTCGTGGTGATCGGTCAGGCCATGGCGTTCCCGTCGACCGTGGTGGCGGTGGCCGGCGCGGCGCTGTGCATGGCGCTGCGCCTGGCGGCGCTGCGCCGCGGCTGGGGGCTCCCCATCCCGACGACCTGGGAGGTGGATCGGGGCGACCGGCGGCGCTAGCCACGGAGGGCGCTGGACCCCGCGAGCGCGGCGACCGACGTTGTAGGGTGAGGGCGTCGCCGTCGGCCGAAGGCCGGTTACGGGATCGCAAGAGGAGGACGCCCAGCCATGGAATGGATCATCGTCATCGTGCTCGTCGTGCTGCTGCTGGCCGCGGTCGGGCCGCGCGCCGGCTACTACGGCACGGCCAGCCCGCTGTACGACGTGCTCAGCCTGCTGATCCTGATCGGCCTGATCGTGTTCGTGCTCGACCTGCTCGGCGTGGTGAACGTCTTCGGGATCGGCGCCTGACGCGACGCACCCGGACCTCGGCCGTCGGCCCTCGCAGCAGCGGGATCCGGCGGCCGTTTCGCGTCAGCCGCCGATGAGCAGCGGCCGGTCCACCCGCGCCGGTGGCTCGGTCGCGCGCGAATTCATCAGGTACTGCGCATCGCTCTCGGCGAGACGCTGCTGCACGGTGACCCAGTAGGCATCGCGCTCGTCGGGATCGCGGATGGCGCGCCGGTCGAACGGGGCGAACCGTCGCAGCCAGACACCCATGCCCGGCGACCGGCGATGGCGCCGCAGCGCGGCAAGCTCGAGCTCGAGATCGGTCATCACGTCGCAGTCTGAGCCGATGCGCGCGTCGCGGGCACCACCCGAAGGGCCCATGCGGCGGTGGTACCGACGCTCCGCGCGGCCGCGCGCGGGCGCGCGCATCGGTCGCTAGACTGCCGCGGTGCGCGGGCTGAGGTGGATCCTCGAGGGTGCGGCGCCGGCCCGCCTGGGACCCGGCTTCCGCTGGCTGCTGGCCTCCTCGTGGACGACGAACCTAAGCGATGGGATCGCCATCGCCGCCGGGCCGCTGCTGGTCGCGTCGCAGACCGACGACGCCTTCCTGGTGGCCATGGCCGCGCTGCTCCAGTGGCTGCCGCCGCTGCTCTTCGGCCTCTACGCCGGGGCACTGTCGGACCGGCTCGACCGACGCCTGATCGTGGTGACGGTGAACCTGGTCCGTGGCCTCGTGCTTGCCGTCATCGCCGCATCGGTGGTGACCGACACGGTATCGATCGGGGTGGTGCTCGGCGCCCTCTTCGTGCTGGGTACGGCGGAGGTCTTCGCGGACAACACGACGCACACGCTGCTGCCGATGCTGGTGCGCCGTGACGACCTGGCCACGGCGAACTCGCGGCTGATGGCGGGGTTCGTCACCATCAACCAGCTGGCCGGCCCGCCCATCGGTGCGGCCCTGTTCGCGCTCGGGATGGCGCTGCCATTCATCGGCCAGGCGCTGCTGGTGGTCGCCGGGGCCGGGCTGGTCAGCCGCGTCGCCCTCCCGCCGGGGCCCCGCACGCGCCGCGACACCGCCATCCGCCACGACATCGGTGAGGGCGTGCGATGGGTTCGGCATCACGCGGCCGTCCGCACCCTGGTGCTGACGATCTTCAGCTTCAACATCACCTTCGGCGCAGCCTGGTCGATCCTCGTGCTGTACGCGACCCAGCGCCTGGGGCTCGGCGAGATCGGCTACGGCCTGTTGACGACCATCTCCGCCGCCGGCGGCCTGCTGGGCACCTTCGCCTACGGGTGGATCACCAGGCGCGTCTCGCTGGGCAACCTGATGCGGATCGGGCTGATCATCGAGACGCTCACCCACCTCGGGCTGGCGCTCACCAGCACCGCCTGGGTGGCCATGGCGATCTTCTTCGTGTTCGGCGCCCACGCCTTCGTGTGGGGCACGACCTCGATCACGATCCGGCAGCGCGCGGTGCCCACCGAGCTCCAGGGGCGGGTCGGCAGCGTGAACGCGGTCGGCACGTTCGGTGGCCTGGTGGTCGGCTCCGCGCTGGGCGGCGTCCTGGCGCAGTCGATGGGCGTCACGGCGCCCTTCTGGTTCGCCTTCGCCGGCTCCGCGCTGTTCGTGGTGCTCATCTGGCGCGAGCTGCGCCACATCGCCCACGCCGATGAGGCCATGGTCGACTCGGACCTGCGCTGGATGGGCGCGGCCGACGCCGGCTGATCCCCGAGCCGGGGGACGGCGGACACGGAAATGCACCCGGCGCGCCACCGGGGGGAGAAGTGACGCGACCGGGTGCGAGATCACTCTACTCCGGGGCGCCCTCGGCTGCTTGCCGGCGGAGCGCGGAGCGCGCTCCGAGGCAGCCCAGCAGCATGCCGGCACCGAAGATCGGCCAGGGGAAGTCGGTCGGGACGGCGCCATCCAGCACGATGGCCGCGTTCAGCGTGCACACCCCACGCCCGCGATCATCACCATGGTCGCCGCTTCGCGCCCCACCTCGATCCAGCCCCCGGGACGTCCGGCCGCGCTCACGTCGGCCGGGAAGACGTCCCCGGTCGCGTCGCCCAGGGCCGCCCGCAGGTAGACGACCACGGCCGCCTCCAGGTACGCCATGGCGAGCGCGAAGCCCATCACGGCCGGCCATGCCGCCCGCATCCGCCGATCCTCCGTCATCGCCCGACGTTCGACCCCGGCGCCGCACGCGTCAAGGGCCGATGGAGGCCCAGGCCCAACGACCCTCGACAGCGCCGGTCGACGGCGTAGGGTGGGCGGCATGGACCACACCGATGCGCTGCGCGAGCAGCTGACCCGCCTGCTGCGCGGGCAGGACGCGCACATGGACTTCCTCGACGCGGTCGCCGACTTCCCGGACGACGCGCTCAACCAGCGCGCGCCGAACGTCGACTCCACCCCGTGGCACCTGGCCGAGCACGTCCGGATCACGCAGTGGGACATCCTGGAGTACATCCGTGATCCGTCCCACGTCTCGCCGGACTGGCCGACCGGCTACTGGCCGTCGCCGGACGCGACCGCGACACCCGAGACATTCGCCGCCACCATCGACAGCTTCGCGCGGGATCGCGAGGCGCTGCTGGCGATCGTTCGCGATCCGACCGTCGATCTGCTTGGGCCCATGCCGCACGCGCCACGCCACTCGGTCGCGCGCGAGGTCCGCGTGGTCGCGGACCACACCGCCTACCACACCGGCGAGTTCGCGATTCTCCGACAGGTGATGGGCACCTGGCCGGCCGGCCGAGAGCACTGAGCCGAACGGTCAGGCCACCTCGCGGCGGATCGTCGCCGCGGCCAGCACCACGAACAGTGCCGCGATGCCGGCCAGCACGGCCAGGTCGAGCGGCGGCCCCGGTCGGTTCGGTTCCGACCCGTGGCCCCCGATGTCCCGTCACGAGGTGCCCTTTGACCCTGTACGCCCGGCGGCCACGCGGAGCAGCGTCGACGTCGCCAGCGGCGTCGCTGACCGCCGCTGGCACTACCGCAGGGAGCGAGTGCGATGACGAGAGTCCTGGTGGTCTATCACGACGTCGACGTCGCCGACATCGAGGTCGACGAGCTCCGCCGCGCGGGATACGAGGTCGACCAGTGTGCCGGCCCCATCGGCGGGGATCCGTGTCCCGTGGCCTCCGGCCAGCCGTGCTGGCAGGTCGAGCGGGCCGACGTGCTGGTCTACGACATCTGGGAGGGGGCGCACGGCGACGCCGACCTGATCGCCGACGTCCGGCGGGTGCATCCCGACAAGCCGATCGTGCTCACCTCATCGGGTTCCATCCTCGACGCGCTCGAGAACAACCCCGAACTCACGGGCGTTCCCGTGCTGCACGCCCCGACGCGGGCAAGCCTGGTCCAGGCCATCGAGCGCGCCGTCGCGACCGGGCCGGGGAGCGAACATCCCGGTGAGCGAGCGGATCGGCGTCCCGCCTTCAGCGGGCCGCGCTGGTAGCGACCGACGGTCCGAACGGCGGCCTAGCGTCGACGGCGGCGGACCGGTCGCTCGACCTCCCACGCGCGCGTGGCGAGCACGCGGGCGCCGACGAACAGCACGTCGAACAGGACGATCGCGACCACGGCCCAGAGGGCCCAGATGAGGATGGCGGGCACCGGCTCCTCCTTGGTGAATAGGCGTTGCCACCGCTCCTTGCACGCCTCGTGCCCGTCTGCCGCCATCACCAGAGCGAGAGGCCGGTCTCCTCGTCGGGCATGCGCGTCAGCGTGACGCCGGCCAGCTCGCGGATCATCACTTCGGCCGCGAAGACCTCGATCCCGTGCAGCAGGTGTCCGCCCACCGTCCGGCCGTCGGCATCGGCGAAGGTGGCGTGGGCGTGCAGGAACGGCCGGTCGTCCTTGAGGCTCACGTTCCCGACGAAGCCGGTGATCTCGTGGTGCGTATCGGTCTCGAGCTCGCGGTAGCGGTGGTCGTCCTGCTCGTAGTACGCGTAGCGAGCCCGCCGCACGGCACCGATGACCGTCACCTGCGCCGCGACCACGCTCTGCTCCAGGCAGTAGCGCTCGATCTCCTCGACCAGGTCGCTGCCGGTCTCGAGCCGACCGACGAACGCGCGCCCGGCGCGAGCCTCCCAGAACCTGGTTCCCATCGGTCCTCCTACTCGAAGTGCTTCAGGCTGCCGACGATGGGCAGCTTCGCCGCCGCCCTCGCAGGATAAAGTCCGGAGAGCGCCGCGATCCCGGCACCGGTGAGCACGACCGCGATCAGCAGCGCCCACGGCAGCCGCACGCCGGCATCCAGCTGGCTGGCGACCCCACCGTTCACCAGCGCCGAGGCGACCACCACCCCGGTGGCCACCGCGAGCACGCCGGCGACCGCGCCCATGATCGTCGCCTCCGTCACGATCATGGCCTGCACCTGGCCGACCGTCATGCCATGCGAGCGCAGGATGGCGATCTCGCGGATGCGCTCCTGCACGCCGATGCCCAGCGTGTTCACGATGCCGAGTGCGGCGATGGCCACGGCGATCAGGGCCAGCACGTCGAGCAGCCCGGTGAGGCTGTCCAACGAGCGGGACAGCTCGCGTGCCAGGTCGGCCGCGGTCAGCGGCTCGGCCGCGAGCTGAAGCGCCGTGTCGCGCACCGCGGCCGCGAACGCCGCATCGCCGATCGTCGGCTGCGGCACCAGGACCCAGAGGCTGGCCGTCGTGGCGCCGAACAGCTCGCGCGCGTCGTCGCTGCCGACCAGCAGGGCGCCGTCGGACGTGCGTGCCGGCAGCGTGTACTCCACCACGCCGGCGACGGTCAGCTCGTGTGCCTCGCCGCCCGGGACGCCCAGCGCAACGCTGTCGCCGACGCCGATCCCGGCCCGGTCGGCCAGCGCGGCCGGGACGAGCACGGCCCCGCCCGCCCGCAGCGCCGAGAACGCCGCCGCGCGCCGGCCGTCGCGGATGATGAGGGCGCGGTTGTCCTGGAAGACGTTCGGATCGATGCCGACTACGACCGCCTCCTCGCGAACGTCGTCGTCGACGCGGATGACCGGCACCTCCAGCAGCGGGCTGGCCACCCGCAGGCCGGCTGTCGACTCGATGGTCGGGCGGAAGGTCTCGACGTCCAGCGGCAGGCTGGTGCGGATGGCGTGGCCGCCCGGCAGGATCGAGTCGACCCATCGTTCGGTGCCCGCGCGCGCCGACTCCGCCACGGTGCCAAGGGCGACGACCGCGGCCAGCGCGATCATCATCGCCCCCACGGTCAGCCCCGTCCGCGCGCGGTCGCGGGTGAGGCTGGCCCGACCCAGGAGTCCCTGGGCGCCGAAGAACCACTCGAACGGTCGGCCGATGAGGCGGCCCAGCGGCTCGAGCACGAACGCCGCGGCGAGCGCGCCACCCACCAGCAGGGCGAGGGACAGCAGGATGGGGAGAATCGGGCTGCCGCCACCGGCAACCACCGTCACCACCAGCCCGATGAGGACCACCGCGACCTCGAGCAGGATCACGGGGCGCAGGCGCTCCAGCAGCCCACGCTCGGGACGGCGAGACGGCCGGAGCGCGTCCAGCGGCGAGAGCCGCGCCGCCCGCGCCGCGGGGAGCGCGGCACCGACCATGGTGGACGCCACGCCCAGGAGGAATGCCACGATCATCCCGATCGGCGAGACGACCAGGCCGGTCAGGAGCACGGCCCGCGTCGAAGTGAGGAGGCCGGCGAGGAGGGTGGCGAGCAGCAGGCCGAGCAGCACGCCCAGCGCGCTGCCGGCGACCCCGATGACCGCCGCCTGGCGCAGCACGATGCCCAGCACCTGCCGCGAGGTCGTGCCGGCCGCGCGCAGCAGCCCGAGCTCCCGGGTGCGCTCGCTGACGGTCATGGCCAGCGTGTTGCCCACCAGGAAGGCGCCGACCACCAGCGCCACCAGGCCGAACAGCAGGGCGACCTGCCCGAAGGCGGCCTGTGCCCCGGCCAGCCCGCGCGCCGCGTCCTCGGGGCTCTCGACCACGAACGGCTCGTCCAGCGCCGCCGTCAGACGGTCGATCTCCGCCGCGGTCGGATGCTGGCCCAGGTCGACGTCGACGGAGCGGATGGGCGCCGGAACGGCGAAGGAGTCGTCAAGGGTCGAGCGGGACAGCACGATCACGTCGCCACCCTCGACGGCACCCAGCCCGGTATCGCGCAGCAGGCCCACGATGCGCAGGGGCGGCAGGCCCTCGCGCCGGCCGTCCAGCCGGATCTCACTGCCCAGCGCAAGGCCGTTCCGTGCCGCGAAGGACGCGGGGACGAGCACCTCGTCCGGCGCGTCGGGGTCCAGTGAGCGGCCGGACACCACTGACGGAGGACGAACCTTGGCATCCACCTCGGGCTCGATGCCGAGCGCCATGACGCTGAAGACGCGCTCACCCTCGCCCGGGGCGGTGTACGCCGTCAGCCGGCGCTCGGCCACGGGGGCCGCGGCGACGACGTTGGGATCCGCGCGGATGGCCTGGAGGGCCCGCGGCGTGAAGCCGGCCTCGTCGAAGGCGCGCAGTCGAACGTCGGCGCGCCCGAGCAGGTCCACGCTCAGGCCCTGGAGGGCGCGCTCCGACGAGGAGCCGATGACGATGGTGGCCGCGAGCACGGCGACGCCGAAGGCGATTCCGGCCACGGTCAGCGACGTCCGGAGCGGGCGCGCGAGGAGCCCGCGCCACGCGAGGGTCGCCAGGCGCATGGAGCGGCCTAGAGCCCCAGCTCGGCCAGGCGCGTGATCAGGCCGCGCGCCTCGTGGTCGGAACGACGTCCGAGGGCGATCTGGTCACGGATCTTCCCATCGCGCACCACCAGCACGCGATCGGCGTAGGCGGCTGCCCGCGCGTCGTGCGTGACCAGCACGATCGTCTGCCCCAGCCGGTCGGCGGAGTCCCACAGCAGGTCCAGGATCTCGGTGCCGGTCGTGTAGTCCAGGTTGCCCGTCGGCTCGTCGGCCAGGAGGATGGCCGGCTCGGTGGCCAGTGCCCGGGCCAGGGCGACACGCTGCTGCTCCCCGGCCGAGAGCTGGTCCGGTCGGTGCGTGGCCTTGTCGCCCAGGCCGACGAGCGCCAGCAGCTCGTCGACCCGCTCACGGTGCCGCGACAGCGGCTCACCGGCGATCAGGAACGGCAGCGCCACGTTCTCGGCGACGCTGAGCGTCGGGATGAGGTTGAAGAACTGGAAGACGAAGCCGGTCTTCTCGCGCCGCGTGAGCGTGCGGCGCTCCTCGTCGAGCGCCGAGATGCGGACACCATCGATGACGACCTCACCGGACGATGGCAGGTCCAGCCCGCCCAGCAGGTGCAGCATCGTCGACTTGCCGGACCCCGACGAGCCCATGATCGCGACGAACTCGCCGCGCTCCACGGCCAGCGAGACGCCGTCGAGCGCCGTCACCTGGCCGTCGCCGACTGGGTAGGACTTGACGAGGTCGCGCGCCTCGAGGATGACGGCCATGCGCGCAGTCTACCGGCGTGAACCGATGGGCCGGGCGGTGCGCCACCGCACCGACCGGCCGCTGGTCGGGGTCAGCCGAACAGGAAGCCGATGATGGCGCCGAGGAACCCGCCGACGCCGCCGTCCTCGACCGGGGCCGCGGCGGCCTCGAGCGGGACGCTGGTCAGCGCTGCCGACGCCGTGCCGGTGCCGTCGCTGGCGTGAGTGGCGGCGCTCCAGCGTCCGGCGAAGGCGCGGTCGAGCTCGTCGACCGTGAAGCGGGTCACCAGTGCCGCGACGGACGCCGGGCGGACGTTGACGAGCTCGGCGACGCCGTCGATGCCGGTGGCGGAGCTGGGCCGGCGCGGTGCCGCCATGCTCACGACCTTCGGGGTCGGCTCGGGTGTCGCCGCCGGACGAGCCGCGGTCGGCGTGCGAGGAGCCGTGGCACCACCACCACCGCCGCCGCCACCACCACCACCACCGGAGGGCGGTCGCGGAGCCGGGGCGGGCTGCTGCGGTGCGGGAGCCGGGGCGCTGGAGCGAGCCTGCATGAAGAGCTCGGTGTACATGCGAGTGTTCTGCACGTAGCCCTGGAACATCTGTCCGTCAGCGGCGGCGGCGCCGACCCCACCGTGCGTGAACCGGGCGTCCAGCACGTTGGCGCGGTGCCCCGCGGACGCCATGAACGCTTCGTGGACACGCACTGGCGAGGACGCGTCGTCGAGGCCGGAGTTCCAGCCGATGTTCTCGCCGGCCCAGTCGTACGAGAGGCCGTTGCGATCGTAGAACGTGTAGACCAGGCAGCCGCAGCTCGGGATGGTGTGGCTGAAGTAGTTGCTCTGCAGCATGTCGGCGCTCCGCCACCGCGCGAGCGCGACGAGCGTGCCGTTGGACTGCACGGGCGCGATGCCGTTGTTGACACGCGCCCCGTTCATGAGCTGCCAGAGGGTCGCCTCGGCCGAGCCCTGGTTCCATCCGGAGACGGCGGCCGGCGTCCAGGCCAGCAGGCCGGCGGTGAGGAGCGCGCTGACGCCGAGGCCGAGCGTCCGAGCGACGACGCGGCGCGGGGAGGTGACGGCGGTGGTGACAGACATCCGATCTGGTGGCTCCGGTGGCGGTGCATTGCGGTCGAGCGGGCGGCTCGGCGCCCGAGCGATACCGTACGGAGCGGTGCGGTCGCGGTCAGTAGCCCGGTCGTCCCGTCGGTGGGGGTGACCCGGGCCGGCCTGGGTACGGGTCGGCGTGGGACCATCCGGTCAGTGATGGGCCGTCGCGGTCGGCATGGACCGTGCATGCGAAGGCCCCACAGCACCGCGTCCAGCACCGCAGCCGAAGGGGGACGATGACGTCCAGGACCCACTCCATCCTCGTCGTCGACGACGATTCGATGGTCCTCTCTCTCTACGTCGACGCGCTGGCCGAGGCCGGGCACCGCGTCGAGGTGGCGAACAACGGTGACGCCGCGCTGCGACGGCTGCAGACCGGGCCCGTGCCCTGTGTCGTGCTGACCGATGTGCGGATGCCGGTCATGGACGGCTTCGAGCTGTCATCGGCGCTCGCGGCCGATCCGCAGCTGGCCAGCATCCCGGTCGTGATGATGACCGGCGACCGGATCCTCTCGTTCACCTCGCCGGCCCGCGACAAGCCGTTCGATCCGGCCGAGCTCGACGCGCTGGTGCAGCGGTCGTGCGTCCTGCACCGGCGCCAGGAGGGCGCCGCCTAGGAGGGCCGGTCCTCGGCCAGCCGCTCGCTGGCCTCGCGCAGCTCCGCCGCCGACTCGCCGATCTGACCTGCCGCCTCCCGCTGCTCCCCGGCCGCGGCGCGCAGCTCTCCCGCGGCGGCGCGCAGGTCGTCGGACGCGGCGTCCACCGACTCCGCCGCCTCGATCTCCTCCTCCTCCGCCTCGGCCTCGACCCGGTCGGCGGCCATCGCGACCAGCTCCTCGGGCGGCGCATCGGGCGCCTCGGCGCGCACCTCCTCGAGGACCTCCTCGGTCTCCTCCGGCGACTCCTCCAGCGTGCGCAGGTTGACCGCGTAGTTGAAGAAGACGTTGAGCACGGCGATGACCGGGATGCCGAAGAGCGCGCCCCACAGCCCGGCCACCTGGGCACCGATGAGGAGGCCGACCAGCACAAGCAGCGGGTGCATGCCCAGCGCCTCCTGCATCAGCCGTGGCTGGAGATAGTTCACCAGCACCGTCTGCACGATCAGGAGCCCCAGGGCGACGGGGATGATCCAGTCGCTGGCGAAGATCGCGGTCGCCACGATGGGCGGGACCAGGGCGAGCGGTGGACCGAAGAACGGGATGAGCATGCCGAGCGCCGATGCGGCCGTGATCAGGAAGCCGTACGGCAGCCCGACCAGCAGCACCACCAGCACGGTGAGCACGGTCTGGATCCCGGCCAGCAGCACCTGGGCCCGCAGGAAGCCGCCGAACGCCTTCGAGACGGTGCGCTCGAGGATCTCGACCTCGTCCTCGTATCGGCTGGGGATCACCCGGTTCAGCTTGGCCAGGATCCCGGCGCTGTCGGCGAGCATGTAGACGCTGAGGATGATCACCAGCGCCAGCGAGCCGAGGACCGAGGCACCGACCTGCGGGACCTCGCCGATGATCGGGCCGGCGACGCCCACCAGCGTGCGCTCCGCGTCGCGGTAGACCTGGACCAGGTCGGGCGCGAAGCGGCCGACGGTGATGGCGTCCTGCCACTCGCGCAGCACGCCCTCGATCCGCGCCCGGGTGAGCGGGAAGTCGGCGGTCATGTCGCCCACGTTGGCGGCGATCGACGCCGCGGCGTAGAAGAGGAAGGCCGCGCCGATGATGAGCGCGGCGCCGAAGACGATGCCGACCGCCGCGCCGCGCGGCAGCCGGAACCGCGCCACCATCCACGTCACGAGCGGCGACAGCACGAACGCCAGCAGCCAGGCGATGAAGAGCGTCAGCGCGATCTGCACGAATCCGCTGAGGATGTCGAGCAGGAGGCCGATGAGCAGCAGCGAGACGTAGACCGTGGCGATGATGACGAAGGTGGATCGCCACCAGCGCTCACGCCGGCCGCGCGCAAGCTGGTCCTCGTGCAGCTCCATTGCCGGCGGATCATGGCAGCCCGTGCACGGCGCGTCCACCGCATCTGGAACGGTTCGTGCCGGAGGTGGCGATCATGGACGACGAGCGAGGCCGGCAGGACCCGGAGCGCGACTCGACGGGCGACGCCGTCGGCCCGGCGCAGGGCGGTGGCCCCCCGGACGCGCTGCCGTGGACCCTGGTGGTCGAGGACGAAGGCTGGTCGGCGGACCTCGAGCACGGGACGCAGCTGCCGTGCGCCGGCGACCGGATCGAGTACATCACCGAGCACGGTGAGCGCCGCCTCTACGTCGTCGATGCCGTCGTCCACACCCTGCAGCGCTCGGCCAGCGAGCGGCCGCGCGTCGGCGACGCGGAGCGCGGGCTTAATGCCCTGGTCGACCCCGGCGATGGCGGCGACCCGCCCCGCCTCCTGCGCGCCGGGCTGCCGCGGGTGCTCGTCCACCGCGCCGACCGCCAGGTGCGGCCGCCCGAAGGTCCCGCGGGCACGGGCTGATCGGCTCTGCCCGGGCGGCGACGCCGCGTCGATGATCGACGCATGGACATCGTGCTCGCCCTGGACGGCTCCCCCTCGTCGCTCGTCGCCCGTGACCTCGTCGCGGACCGGCCTTGGCCGGAGGGGACGAGCATCCACCTCATCGCGGCGTATCAGCTGCCGATCGACTGGAGCGGCGGGCTTGGCCCGGCCGAGTGGATCGGCGAGGTCGACGACGCGGTTCGCGCCGACATGGCGGACCAGCTCGACGCGGCGGCGGCGCCGCTCCGTGAGCGCGGGCTGCGGGTCGAGCAGCACGTCGTCGCCGGGCGTCCCGCGACCGAGATCGTGGCCGCGGCGAAGGAGCTGGGCGCCTCATTGGTGGTGATGGGCTCACGCGGCCGGGGACCGTTCCGCTCGATGCTCCTGGGCTCGGTGGCCGGTGAGGTCACGACGCACGCCCCCTGCCCCGTGCTGGTGGCCAGGCATCCGACGGTCACGCGACTGGTCGTCGCGACCGACGGCTCGGCCGGGGCGGAGCTGATCCCGGACCGCCTCGCCGACCTCGGGGCCTTCGCCGGCGTCCCGGCCGACGTGGTGGCGGTCTCGATCCCGGACACCCCCACCTTCGAGCTCATCGTCGGCCTCTACACGCTCGGCGACGAGCGACTGGCGGATCGACGCCGGGAGCTGCGCCGGCGGTTCGGCGAGGCCGCCGACCGCATGGTGGAGCGCCTGGTGGCCGGCGGGATCCCCGCGACCGGCCACGTCCGGACCGGCGACGCGGCGCACGAGATCCTGGCGCTGGCACGCGAACGAGAGGCGGACCTGGTGGTCACCGGCTCGCGCGGGCTCGGCGCGCTGGATCGGCTGCTGCTGGGCAGCGTCGCGCGCAACGTCCTGCACCACGCGACCGCATCGGTCCTGGTCGTCCGGCATCCGTAGCACCGGCGCGCGTGCCGGTCGGCCCCGCCGAATGGGTCCGAACCGCACTCCGCGCGCAACGAGCGCGGGCCGTACGGTGAGGTCACCGACCTGCAGCGTGGAGCGATCGAGCCATGAAGGTGAGCGACGTCATGACGCGCGGCGTGATCAGCGTCACGCCGTCGATGCGCCTGCGCGACGTGGCGCGGCTGCTCAGCGAGCACCAGGTGAGCGGCGTGCCGGTGGTCGACGACGATGGCCGCATCATCGGCGTCCTGTCGGAGGGCGACCTGCTGGCCAAGCAGCTGACCCACCCGGTGAGCCGGCGCATGCCCCTCGAGTGGATCCTGGGCGAGCACCATGACACCGACGAGCTGCGTCGTCGGGCGGCCACCACCGCCGGCGAGGCGATGACCTCGCCCGCGCTGACGATCGAGGCCGACCGCCCCATTCGGGAGGCGGCCGCCCGCATGATCGAGCGGCACGTGAACCGGCTCCCGGTCGTGGCGGCCGGACGCCTGGTCGGCATCGTCACGCGCGCCGACCTCGTCCGCGCGTACCTCCGCCTGGACGACGAGGTGCGCCACGCCATCACGGAGGACGTCATCCGCCGCACCATGTGGCTCGACCCGTCCCGGTTCGAGATCGACGTCGACGAGGGCATCGTGGCCATCGCCGGGACCGTCGATCGGCGGTCGACGGCGCGCATCCTGGCCAAGCTCATCGGCCTGGTCGACGGGGTCGCCGGGTTGCACGACCAGCTGCGCTGGGAGTTCGACGACAGCGGCATCGCGCCGGGGGGCGAGACCGAACGCGAGCCGGGCGCCGCGTCCGTCACGGCACGGGAGCACCCGCCCGCGCTGCATCGGTAGGCACCGACAAGGAGGTCCGATCGATGGTCACCAGCACCCCTGTGATCGACGAGCGGCTGGAGAACTGGCTCCACGCGCACGCCATCCCGTTCGAGGTCCATCCTCACCCCCTCACCTTCACGGCCCTGGCGACGGCCCGCGCCGAGGGCATCGAGCCGCGCACCTTCGCCAAGGTGGTCGGCGTGCGCACCGATGCGGGTCGCGTGGCGCTGATCGTGGTCGACGCCGTCGACGCCCTGGACCTCGGCAAGGTCCGGCACCTCATCGGCGAGCCGGTTCGGCTCCTCTCCGAGCTGGAGCTGACCGCGGCCTGCCCCGAATGGGAGGTCGGCACCGTTCCGCCCGTCCCGACGCTGGCCGGCGTGCAGGTCTTCGCGGACGAGGGCGTGCGATCCGACCCGCAGATCAGCTTCAACGCCGGCAGCCACCGGGTCGCGGTCCGCGTCGATCGAGCCGGCTGGGAGGAGGCCGCCGAGATCGCGTACGGCGACCTGGTGCGGCGGCGGACGGACCGATGATCGCCGGCGCGCCGGGCACGACGCGGCCGGAGGAGCTACGCGTCGCGGACCTCATGACCATCGACCCGGTCACCGTCGCCGTCGACGCGACCGTCGAGGAAGCGGAGGACCTGCTCCGCCGCCACCGCATCACCGGGCTCCCGGTGGTCGACGCCGACGGCCTCCTGGTCGGCGTCATCAGCCTCACCGACCTCCTCTACCTGGCGCAGCCGACGGTCGGAGCGCTGATCCGCGGTCGGGAGAGCGGCATCCGGGTCGGCGAGGTGATGAGCGTCCCGCCCGTCACCATCGACACGACCGCGACCGTTCGCGACGCGGCGCGCGCCATGGACGCGGATCGGCTGCACCGGCTGGTGGCGGTCGACGCGCAGGGGCGCCCGGTGGGCGTCATCTCGTCGATGGACTTCGTCTCGCTGGTCGCCGAAGGCTGACGCGGCGCCAGGTATCCGAAGACGCCGGCCCTCGAGGACCGGCGTCTTCGGTTGCGATCGAGGCGGATCAGCGGCGCCGCAGCAGCGCGATGACGAGGCCGATGACGGCACCCGCCACGGCCCCGATGGCCGCCGCTTCGCGCAGCCCCAGCAGCACGCGGGCGCCGGGCGCCAGGTTCAGCCGGGGCGTGAGGGCGATGCCGACCCCGGAGCTCTCCCCGACCTCGATCGACGGCGCGATGGCGATCATGGCCCCGCCGCGCTCGAAGCGGACGCCGCCGGTCGCGATGGCGGTGCCGAACCCGCCCATCGTGACCTCCACCGGTCCGGCGCTGAGCAGCATCGCGCCGCCGCCCTGGCGGACGTCGAGTCGCTCGCCGGCGATCAGCGTTCGCGCTCCGGCCTGGCTGACGGTCACGTTGCCCCGCGCGATGACGCCGCCGACGGCCGCCTGCTCGACGCTGACCTGGTCGGCGCGAACCAGCGCCACCGCGCTCTGCCGCACGTCGACGGCCTCACCGCTCACCTCGCGCGCCAGCGCCCGGGTGCGTTCCTGGTCCTGGATGCTCGCCGTCATCGGTTCGTCTCCTTCTCGGTCGGGTGTGCGTCCAACACTCCTGCACGGGTCCTGCCCGGCCAAGGGCCATCGGACATATCGGCGAACATCTATATTGACACCCATCTATATATGTGGGAGGATGGCTCGGTTACTCGCCAAAGGATCCATCGTCACCATGGACCTGCACTACCTGCTGGTCGCGGAGGCACGTCAGGCGGACGTCACCCGCCACCTCCAGCACCGCACCCTCGCCGCCGCGCTCCACGCCTGCCGCCGCCGAATCCTCGGGCTCCTGCCGGTCGGTGCACCGTGCGAGCCTCGCGCAGCCTGCTGAGACGACCGATGCGGCAGGCCGATCCCGACGTCACCTTCCTGGCCGCACTGGCCGACCCGGTCCGGCTGTCGATCGTCCGGCAGCTGGCCGCCACGGCGGACGTCTGCGCCTGCGACTTCACCGAGTGCTGCACCGTCAGCCAGCCGACCGTCTCGCACCACCTGCGCGTCCTGCGCCAGGCCGGCGTCGTCGTCAGCCAGCGCCAGGGCACGAACGTCATCTACTCGCTCGCCCCCGACTTCGAGAAGCGCTGGGCCGCCGTGGGCGCCAGCTTCGCGAACCTCGTCCAGATCGCCTGAGGAGGGCACCGTGACCGACCAGATCCACGAGACCGTGCGCGAGCACTACGCCGCCGCCGCACTGCAGGCGACCGCGGGAAGCGCCGCCTGCTGCGGCGAGGAAGGCATCGGCGCCGAGCTGTACAGCTCCCTGGAGCGCGACGAGCTGCCCGATGCGGCCGTCCTCGCCTCCCTCGGCTGCGGCAACCCCATCGCCGTCGCCGACCTTCACCCCGGGGAGCGCGTGCTCGACCTGGGCTCGGGTGGTGGCATCGACGTGTTGCTGTCCGCCAAGCGGGTCGGACCGACCGGCCGGGCCATCGGGCTCGACATGACCGACGAGATGCTGGCCCTGGCCCAGCGCAACGCCGCCGATGCCGGCGCGACCAACGTCGAGTTCCTCAAGGGCCACATCGAGGCGATCCCGCTCCCGGCCGACTCGGTGGACGTCGTGATCAGCAACTGCGTCGTCAACCTGGCGGCCGACAAGGACGCGGTCTTCGCCGAGATCGCGCGCGTGCTGCGACCCGGCGGGCGGATCGGCATCACCGACATCGTCGCCGACGACGCCCTCACGCCGGAGCAGCGGGCCGAGCGCGGCTCGTACGCCGGCTGCATCGCGGGGGCGCTGTCCTTCGCCGAGTTCGAGGCGGGCCTGCGGGGCGTCGGCCTGGCGGACGTGTCGCTGACGCCGACCCACGCCGTCAGCGACGGGATGTGGAGCGTCATCGCCAAGGCCTCCAAGCCGGCGGACGCCGCGCCGGCCGTGTCGCTCGAGGGGCGCGAGCTGCCGCTGGCTGCCGCTGGCTGCTGCGGGGGCGGCGGCTGCTGCTGATCGGTCCTTCCGGCGTGCTGGCCGATGCGGCAGCCAAACCGTGCGCGGATCGGGCGTCCGGCGCCGATTGACCGATCCCTCGGTTGCGCCGCGGGGTGGACAGCCCAGGCGGGTGGACGGATGATCAGCGCCGAACGGTCGAAGCATCGGGGAGGAGCCACGTGACGATGCCACAGCCGAGGTCCGGTCACCACTCGTCGTCGCGTACGTCGTGGCTCCTCGGTCTTGCGGGCGCCGTCGTCGCATCCGTCCTCGCCATGGCACGGCGCCGCGGAGCCTCCACCTGATCGATGGGCATGCGGGCGCCGGTAGAATCGGCGTCCCGTGTCCACCCCCGTCGATCGCTCGTACCGTGGCCTGCTGCGCGCCCCGACCCTGGGGCGCGTGCTGCTCAGCATGCAGGTCGCGCGCGTCGCCCAGTCGATGGTCGGCGTGGCCCTCGTCCTCTTCACCCTGGACCGATACGGCTCCCCCGCCTTCGCCGGCCTCGTCACCTTTGCCAGCGTCTTCCCGGGCCTCCTGATCAGCCCCATCGCCGGGGCGCTGCTCGACCGGCACGGTCGCATCCGCCTGGTCCTGCTCGACTACGTCGTGGCGCTCATGGCCATGGCCGTCATCGGCGTGCTGGCCATGACGGACGCGCTGCCGGGACTCCTGCTGCTCGGCATCGCCGTCGTCTCGTCGCTGACCTCGATCCTGAGCCACGTCGGGCTGCGCAGCCTCTTCCCCATCCTGGTGCCCGAGCCGCTCTGGGAGCGGGTCAACGCCGTCGACTCCAACGGCTACGTCGTCGCCACCATCCTCGGCCCGCCGCTCGCGGCCCTGGGCGTGGCGTTGCTGGGTGCGCCACTGACGCTGCTGCTCATCGGCCTGGCGTTCGGCGCGGCCGCGTTCGTCCTGCGCAGCGTACCCGAGCCCTCGGCCCCGACCGTCTCCTCCGGCCGCGTCCTGGCCGATGCCTGGGCGGGCCTGGTCTACACCTGGCGCAACCCGACGCTGCGCGGCCTCGGGTTCGCGATCACGCTCGGCAACCTGGCCGGCGGCATGACGACCATCGTGGTGCCACTGATCGTGCTCGAGCGCCTGGGGCAGAGCGAGGCGCTGATCGGCTTCGTCTTCGCCGCCTCCGGCCTGTCCGGCATGGCCTCCGCCTTCCTGTTCGGCCGGATGGACACGCGCAACCGCGAGTGGGCCATGCTGGCGGTGCCGATGCTGTTCATGGTCCCCGCCGTCGGCCTGCTGCTGCTGGCCGCCGGCCAGGCCTCGCCGGTCGTGGGCCTGGCGCTGCTGGTCGCGGAGTCGATGCTCGTCGGCCTCCTGGTCGGGCCGATGGACATCGCCCTCTTTACCGTCCGCCAGCGACGGACCGACCCGGCGTGGATGGGCCGCGCCTTCGCCGTCTCCATGGCCTTCAACTTCGTGGGCATGCCGGTCGGCGCCGCCGTGGCCGGGCTGCTGGCGGACCGATCCATCGAGCTCGCCATCCTGACCCTGGGCGTCGGCGGCTCGGCGGCCGCCTTCGTCGCCGCCGTCCTGCTCGTCCCGCGACGGGAGCCGGGGGCATGAGGGTCGGCGGCGCGATCGCGGCCGGTGCCGCCGCCATGCTGTACGGCAGCGCCTACGTGGCCACGGCCATCGCCCTGCGGAGCCTGGGCCCGACGGGCGTCGCGCTGTGGCGTGGCACGCTGGGCGCCGCGGTCCTGGGGGTGATGCTGACCCTGCCGGCGTTCGCCTCGATCCGCCCTCGACGGCTCCCGGCGGCCGCATGGGCGCGGCTGGCCATCCTGGGCCTGGTCGGCGGCGGCCTCTTCATCCTCACCATGAACGCGGCCATCGCGGCGGCCGGAGCCACGGTCACGGCGTTCGTCGCCGGGCTCTACGCGGTCGTCGCCGCCGTGCTCGCCATCCCGCTCCTGGGCGAGCGGCTCGAGACGCGGACGCTGGTGGCGCTGGTGGCCGCCCTTGGCGGCACCGTGCTGCTGAGCGACCTCACGCTGACGGCGGAGACGCTGCGCGGCATCGGCATCGCCCTCGTGGCGGCCGCGGCCTTCGGCCTCTTCCTGGTCCTGTCGCGGCGCTGGGGCGCGCGGTACGGGCTGTCCGGGCCGACGGTCGGCCTCGCGACGCTGAGCATGAGCGCGCTGGTCGCCGCCATGGCCCTGCCCTTCACCGGCGAGGCGCTGCTTCCGGACCCGGTCCGCGTCGACGCCCTGCTGGCCATCGCCTGGTTGGCCGTCGGGCCGGGCGCTGCCGCATCGGTGCTCATCGTGCTCGGCATGCGCCAGCTCGAGGCCCGGCGCGCATCGGTCTTCCTCCTCCTCAACCCGCCAACGGCGGCCGTGCTGGCCGTCCTCCTGCTGGGCGAGGGGCTCACCCCGCTGCAGCTGGCCGGCAGTGCCTGCGTGCTGGCCGCCATCGCCGTGGCCAGCGGAGCGATCCCCATCCCCGGACGCGCTGCCGGCGCACGGGGCACACTGCGCTCGTGACGCAGACGTCGAAGGTCGCCTCCATGCGCGACGCGGTCGCCGAGCTGGTGCGCGACGGCGACACGGTGGCGATCGAAGGGTTCACGCACCTCATCGGCTTCGCGGCCGGGCACGAGATCATCAGGCAGGGCCGCCGCGACCTGACGCTCGCCCGCCTCACGCCGGACCTGGTCTACGACCAGATGATCGCCGCCGGCGTCGCCTCCGGGCTGATCTTCAGCTGGCTCGGCAACCCGGGGGTCGGCAGCCTCCACGCCATTCGGCGCCGCGTCGAGGCCGATGCGCCAGCCGACGAGCGGCTGGCGCTGGAGGAGTACTCGCACTTCGGCATGGTCGCTCGCTACACGGCCGGCGCGTCCGACCTGCCGTTCTTCCCGCTGCGCTCCTACGTCGACTCCGACCTGCCGCGCGCCAACCCGATGATCCGGCCGATCGCCTCGCCGTACGGCGACGAGACCGTCTACGCCGTGCCGCCGCTGAAGCCGGATGTCACGATCGTCCACGCGCAGCGTGCATCGGCCGCGGGCGACACCCAGGTCTGGGGGCTGGTCGGGTGCCAGAAGGAGGCCGCCTTCGCGGCCGAGCGGGTGATCGTGGTGGCCGAGGAGCTGGTGGACGACCCCGTCATCCGCGCCGATCCCAACCGCACGCTGATTCCGGGGTTGATCGTCGACGCCGTGGTGGTCGAGCCGTGGGGCGCGCACCCGTCGTACGCGCAGGGCCACTACGACCGCGACAACGCGTTCTACCTGGCGTGGGACGAGATCAGCCGCGACGAGGAGCGGCTCCAGGCCTGGCTGCGGGAATGGGTGCACGGCGTGAGCGGTCGCGCCGAGTACGTCGCGAAGCTCGGCGCCGAGCGGCTCGCCTCGCTGCGCCCGGGTTCCGCGCCGTCGGGCGAAGTCGACTACGGCGCGTACCGATGAGCGCGGCGCCGCCCTTCTCCAAGTCGGAGATGATGATCGTCGCCGCGGCCCGGCAGCTGGCCGGCAAGCGGGTCTGCTTCGTCGGCGTGGGCCTGCCGAACATCGCCGTCAACCTGGCGCGCCGGACGGTGGCGCCGGACCTCGAGCTCGTCTACGAGGCCGGCGTCTTCGGCGCCCGGCCGGCGCGGCTGCCGCTGTCGATCGGCGATCCGACCATCGTCACCGGGGCCACCGCATCGGTCAGCATGTTCGACCTGTTCGCCTTCTACCTGCAGCGCGGGCTGGTGGACGTCGGGTTCCTGGGCGGCGCGCAGATCGACCGGTTCGGGAACCTGAACACGACCGTCATCGGCGACTACGGACGACCGGCGGTCCGCCTTCCGGGGTCGGGTGGCGCCTGCGAGATCGCCATCAACGCGCGCGAGGTCTTCGTGATCATGCGGCAGGGCCGGCGCAGCTTCGTCGAGACCCTGGACTTCCAGACGTCGCCGGGCAGTCCGAAGGCTCGCCCGGCCGATGCGCTCGCCGGCACCCGGCGGCCGGGCGCGGGTCCGACCGTGGTCGTCACCGACCTCGCCGTGTACGGCTTCACCGACGGCGAGATGGCGGTCGCCTCGCTCCACCCCGGCGTGTCGCGGGACGACGTGCGGGCCGCGATGGCCTGGGAGCCCCGCTGGGCCGACCGCGTGTCGGAGACGGAGCCGCCGTCCGCGGCGGAGCTCCGGTTGATCCGGGAGGAGCTGGATCCGGGGGGCGTGTACACCCGGTAGGCCATGGCCGGGTCGCGTTCGAGGGTCCCGGTGGGCGGACCGCCGCGGACCTTCGCCCTCATCGGCGCGGGGGAGGAGGATCCCGCGCCGACAAGGGAGGTCCGGACGGCGGACGAGACGCCGATCACGACATCCCGAGGCGATTGGGTGCAGCCGCGCTCGGTGCCGTCGATGCCCCCGGGGCATCCCGTCCTGCACGCGGAACCTGAGCAGCCGGCGTGCCAGACGCCGCTGCCGATGCCCCAGCCCGCCGATCGTGGAACCCCGGGCGGGCGAGCGCTGGCACGCCGAGTGCTGAACCATCGGCATCGCCGACCTCCTGCTCCGCCGACGCGCCACCGACTCCGAGCTGCTGGACGCACCCGGGCTCGACGCGCGCGAGCTGCGTCGGAACCTGCGCGAGATGGCGACGCTGAACCGTCTCCCCGGCGGCGTGGGTGCCAGCGTCTCGGCGGTCACCGCGCTGCTGGACGGCCGGCCGTCGACCGTGCTCGACGCCGGCTGCGGGTTCGGCGACTTCGCCCGCCGCCTGCGTCGCGCCCACGGCGCCGCGGTCATCGCGGCGGACGTCAGCCCCGAGGTCGTCTCCATCGCGCGCGGCCGGCTCGCCGCCGTGCGCGGCGTCGAGGTCCTCCATGCCGACGTGCGTGCCCTGCCCCTGGACGACGGCGCGGTGGACGTGGCGCACGCGTCGCTGCTGCTGCATCACCTCGACGCCGACGACGCGGTCACCGCGTTCACCGAGATGCGGCGGGTCGCGCGCGGCGGCGTGGTGGTCAACGACCTCCGCCGCGGGCCGATCGCCTTCGCGGTGACGGCGGCGACGGTCCTGGCCCTGTCGCGCAGTCCGATGACGCATCACGACGGCGTGCTGAGCGCGCGGCGCGCGTGGTCGCTGGCGGAGCAGGACCAGCTGGCGGCGCGTGCGGGGCTGCGCCCGGTGTGGCGGACGCCGTCCGCCTGGCCGCGCGTCACCACGGTCTACCGGTGAGCGGGCTGGATGCGGAGGTCCTGGTGGTGGGTGCCGGACCGGCCGGCTCGGCCCTGGCGGCTTCCCTGGCGCGGGCCGGTCGGTCGGTGCTCCTGCTCGAGGCACAGCGGCACCCGCGACCCAAGGCCTGCGCCGAGTACGCCAGCCCGCGCATCCTGGAGGAGCTGCGGCGCCTGCACCTGGACGACCGGCTGTGGCAACCGGACGCCCGCCGGCTGCGCGGCATGCGCGTCATCCGGGGCGGGGATGCCGTCCAGGTCGAGTACCGCGACCGGGCCGGCCGGGCGCGCAACGCCTGGGGCCTGGACCGCGAGCGCTTCGACGCCACCCTCGCGGCGCACGCGGCGGCATGCGGGGCCGACCTGCGCGAGCGCACCCGATTCGTCGAGGTCGCCTGGTCCGATGGCCGCGTCAGCGGAGCGTGGGTCCACGGGCCCGATGGCCGGCGACGGCGCCTGCGCTCCACGTGGGTCGTCGGGGCCGACGGCGCCCGCTCGCGCGTCGCGCGCGCCGTCGGCGTGGAGCGGCCGGTCGTGCTGCCACGCCGGCTCGGGCTGCTGGCGCGCGTCGCCGGCGCGACCGGGCTGGAGGACAGCGGCGAGATGCACGTCGGAGCGGGGTTCTACGTCGGCCTCGCGCCGCTGCGCGATGGCCTGGTCAACGTCGGCATGGCCCTTCCGCTGGTGAGCGATCGCGCCGACGCCGCGTCGCGCTTCGAGGCGGCCATTCGCGCCCTCCCCGCCGTCGCCGCTCG
The DNA here is from genome assembly GCA_035700865.1 of Candidatus Limnocylindria bacterium. GTDB lineage: Bacteria > Chloroflexota > Limnocylindria > QHBO01 > QHBO01 > JACDBZ01. The sequence goes on from DASSOH010000105.1 coordinate 26,119, forward strand.
GCTCGATGGCGCCGAGCGGGTGACGCCGATTCGGGGCGCTGCGCCGATCGGCCACCGGGTCAGCCGTGCGGCCGGCCCGGGCTGGATGCTCATCGGCGACGCGGCCGGCTTCGTCGACCCGTTCACCGGCGAGGGGATCCATCGAGCGCTCCGGTCCGCTCGGACGGCCGCAGACGCCCTCCTCGCCGATGACGGCGCCGCGGAGCGCCGGTACCTCCGGGCGCGCCGTGGCGCGTTCGGCGCGAAGTCGACCCTGAGCTGGACGATCCAGGCGATGCTCGCCGCCGGGCCTCTCATGGGATACGCCCTTCGGCGCCTGGATGCCCGTCCCCGGCTGGCGCACATCCTGGGCGACGCGCTCGGCGACTGCCGGCCGGCGACGGACGCGCTCTCGCCGGCGTACCTCGCCGCCCTGCTGCGGCCATGAGGAGCGTCATGCGCATCCACGTCGACGCGCCGTACGAGCGCATCTTCGAGCTGGCCGCGGACGTCGAGCGCTGGCCGGAGCGGCTGCCGCACTACCGATACGTCCGGCGCCTCCCCGCTCCGGATGGCGAGCGCCGGTTCGCGATGGGCGCCCGGCGCGGGCCGATCCCCGTCGCCTGGGAGGCCACCCAGCGACCGCGGCCGAACGAGCGGCGCATCGAGTTCACGCACACCGGCGGCGTGACGCGCGGCATGGAGGTCGCCTGGCGCTTCGAGGCGGACGGTGACGGCTGGGACGTGAGCATCGATCATGCGCTGGCGCTGGGCTGGCCGATCGTGGGCGGGTGGGTTGCCGAGCACGTCATCGGGCCGCAGTTCATCGACGCCATCGCCGGCCGCACCCTGCGCCGGATCCGTGACCTGGCGGAGGGCGGCGGATGACCGATCGTCGCGTCGCGGTCACCGGCATCGGCGCCATCACGCCCATCGGACACGGCGCCGACGGGCTGTGGGCCGGTGTGCTGCGCCACCGCTCGGCCGTCTCCCGCCTGACCCGCTTCGATGCGTCGCCGTTCCCCTCGCGGATCGCGGCCCAGATCGACGACTTCGACCCGACCGACCACCTCGACGTCCGCCGCGCCCGGCGGCTGGATCGGTTCAGCCAGCTCGCCGTGGCCAGCGCCAGGATGGCGGCGCTTGACGCGGGATGGGGCGAACGCGTCCGCGACCCGGAGCGCACCGGCACCTGGATCGGCTCCGCGCTGGGGGGCGTCGCCTTCGGCGAGGAGCAGCACGACGCCTACGTGGCTCGCGGCGCGCGCGCCGTGTCCCCCACCCTGGCCACCGCGGTCTACGGCGGCGCCGGAGCCGCGAACGTGGCGACCGATCTCGGCGTGCGCGGCCCGGCCATCGGCAACGCCAACTCGTGCGCATCGGGAGCCACGGCCATCGGGCAGGCGGCGCACGCCATCCGGATGGGCATCGTGGACGCGGCGCTGGCCGGCGGGGCCGAGGCACCCCTGGCGCCGCTGACGTTCGGGGCGTTCGCGCTGATCCGCGTGCTCTCGACGCGCAACGACGATCCGACCACCGCCAGCCGGCCATTCGACGTCGATCGCGACGGCTTCGTCATGGCCGAGGGCGCCGCCGTGCTGGCGCTCGAGGCATGGGAGGTCGCAGAGGCACGCGGTGCACCCATCCTGGCCGAGGTGTGCGGCTTCGGCGCCTCGGCCGACGCCCACCACCCCACCGCCCCGCTGCCCGACGGCAGCGCGGCCGGCGCGGCGATCAGCGCCGCGCTGCGGGACGCCGGCATCGGGCCGGAGCAGGTCGAGTACGTCAACGCCCATGCCTCGTCCACCGTGCTCAACGAGCCGGCGGAGGCACGGGCGCTCCACCACGCCCTGGGTCCGCGCGCCGCGACCGTGCCCGTCTCGGGCACCAAGGGGCTCCACGGCCACGCCCTCGGCGCGACGGGCGCAATCGAGGCCGCCATCACCATCCTTGCCCTGCAGCATGGGGTGCTTCCCGGCACGGCCAACCTCCGTCAGCTCGACCCGGCCTGCGAGCTGTGCGTCGTCCGCGATCCGACCCCCGCGCCCGGCACCGCTCTCGCGCTCTCCACCTCGTTCGGCTTCGGCGGCCTGAACGCCGCGCTGGTGCTGCGACGCGCCGCCGGCTGATCCCGCGCGCCGGTGAGGCGGCATGGCACACCGTGTGCGGCTGGTCACCCGTCCTCACATCCCACGCACCCCGGGAGGAACGACCGATGCGGACCGCCACCGCCGATCTCCTGCTCGACCCGCTGGCCGAGCTGGTCGCCGGCGCCGTATGGTTGGCGCACCTCGGTCGCAGGGAGGCCAGATGACCGACCTTCACGCGCTCATCGGTCCCGTGCTGCTGCTCGTCCTGGTGGGCCTCGCGGCGGCGGGCGTGGCGTGCGCGGTTCGCGGTCGAGTCCCGGACTGGCTGGACCTCGGCCGGCGCATCGTCCTCGGCGCGCTGGTGGCGCAGGCGGCCATCGGCCTGGCGCTCGCCGTCCGGGGCGACGCGCCACGCGAGTGGCTGCACTGGGTGTACGGCGTGGCGATCGCGGCCGCGCTCCTGATTCCCGGGATGCTGCGTCCGGAGCTGCCCGAGGGGCGCCGCGCCACGGCGATGGCGGTCGGCGCGGGCCTCGCGGCGATCTTCGCCTGGCGGCTGAGCGCGACCGGATGACGCGCCGCCTCCTCGTCGTCACGGCCGTCGCGGCGATGGCGGCCGCCGTGCTCCTGGGCATGGCCCGGCCGTCCGCCACGGCCCGGGGCGCGGCCGAGGGATCCGTGCCGGCCGGACGCGCGCTGTACCAGGCGGGCTGCGCCACCTGCCACGGCCCGCACGGCGAGGGCCTGGAGGGCTGGCCGTCCATCGTCGACGCGGGGGCCGCGGCCGCCGACTTCCAGCTTCGGACCGGCCGCATGCCCTTCACCCAGGAGCGCGGCGAGCAGGCGCTCCGCAAGCCGCCTGCCTACGACGACGCGGAGATCCGCGACCTGGTGGCCTATGTCGCGAGCCTGGGCGACGGGCCGGCCGTCCCCGAGGTTCGCACCAGCGACGATCTCCTGCAGCGCGGCCGGTTCCTGTTCATCAGCAACTGCGCGCCGTGCCACGGCGCCACCGGCAACGGCGGGGCGGTCGGTGGCGGCGCCATCGCCTGGCCGCTGCACCAGGTGACACCGCAGCTCGTGGCGGAGGCGATGATCACCGGGCCGGGACAGATGCCCGTGTTCGACCTGCCGACCGATGACCGCAACGCGGTTGCGACCTACGTCGAGTACCTGCGCAACGCGCCGACGCCGGGTGGCTTCGCCATCGGCGGCATCGGACCGGTGCCTGAGGGCCTCGTGGCCTGGCTGGTCGGGATGGGACTCATGGCCCTCATCGTCGTCCTCGTGGGCCGCGAGTGGCGACGCCCCTCCCCGCCGGCGGAGGAGCGCGAGTGATCACGCCCACCCGCGGCGTGACGGCCGCGTTCGCCGTCAGCGCGCTCGCATCGCTGGCCCTGCTCATCGTCTTCGTCCTGGGCGGCCAGCCGCAGGTCGAGGGCGTGCTGCTGGCGTTCGCCCTCGGCGGGCTGGGGACGGGCATCGTGGTGTGGGCGGTGTGGCTGCTGAACGCGCCGATCGAGATCGAGGAGCGTCACCCGCTCGCATCCCCGGAACCCGAGGTCGACGCCACCGAGAACGCCGCCGATGCCGAGGGCGTCACGCGCCGCGGCTTCCTGGTCAAGATGCTGCTCGGCGCGGGGGCGACCCTCGCCGCGGCGCTCGCGATCCCCGTCCTCTCCCTGGGGCCCGGCCCCGGCCGCGACCTGTTCCGGACTGCGTGGAGCGCCGGCAAACGCGTCGTCGGCGAAGACGGGATGCCCATCCGCCCGGCGGACCTGACCTTCGGCAGCGTGCGCACCGTCTTCCCCGACGGCGCGGTCGGCACCCCGGATGCGGCGACCCTGCTGCTCCGGATCCGGCCGTCCGACCTGCAGCTGGACGGCACGCACGCCTCGTGGGCGCCGGATGGCGCCATCGGCTACTCCAAGATCTGTACTCACGCCGGATGCCCGGTGGGCCTCTACCGCGCCGAGGACCACGCGCTGCTGTGCCCCTGCCACCAGTCGACGTTCGACGTGCTGCGCGGCGCCGTGCCGATCTTCGGCCCCGCCGCCCGGCCACTCCCGCAGCTGCCGATGGGCCTGGACGGCGAGGGCTACCTGGTGGCGCTGGGCGACTTCCCGGAGCCGGTGGGCCCGGCCTTCTGGAACCTGACCCACCATGACGGAACGCCCGGGCCACCCGACGGCGACGCGGCGGGGACGGCGAGCTGATGTTCCGCTGGTTCGACGAGCGCCTGGGCCTGGCGGGCTTCGCGCGCAACAGCCTGCGCAAGGTCTTCCCCGACCACCCTGCCTTCCTGCTGGGCGAGGTCGCGCTGTTCTGCCTGGTCGTGCTGGTGGCGACCGGCGTGTACCTGACGCTCTTCTACGTCCCGGACGCCACGCCGGTGACCTACCAGGGCTCGTACGTCCCGCTCCAGGGGCAGACCGTGTCGCGCGCGTACGCCTCCACGCTCGAGCTGAGCTTCGACGTGGTCGCCGGGCTGGTGATGCGCCAGGTCCACCACTGGGCGGCGCTCGTCTTCGTCGCGGCCATCGTGGTGCACCAGCTGCGCGTCTTCTTCACCGGCGCGTACCGCAAGCCACGCGAGATCAACTGGCTGATCGGCATCGGGCTGCTGGTCTTCGCCCTGGCCATGGGGATCACCGGCTACTCGCTGCCCGACGACCTGCTGTCGGGCACCGGCCTGCGCATCATCTACTCGGCGGTGATCAGCATCCCCTTCATCGGTCCGTGGGCGGCCTTCCTGCTCTTCGGCGGCGAGTTCCCGACCGAGACGATCATCAGCCGCCTCTTCGTCTTCCACATCATGCTGCTGCCGGCGCTCCTGCTCGGGATGGTGGCGGTCCACCTCGGCGTCCTGTGGCGCCAGAAGCACACGCAGTTCCCCGGGCCGCTGGCCACGGAGCACAACGTGGTGGGCAAGTCGTTCTGGCCGACGCAGGTCTTCAAGTCCTCGGGCCTGCTCCTGCTGACGGCCGCGGTGCTGGGATTGATGGGCGGCCTGATCCAGATCAACCCGGTGTGGAGCTACGGCCCCTTCGACGCGACGCGGGTCAGCGCGCCATCGCAGCCGGACTGGTACGTCGGCTGGCTGGACGGCTCCCTGCGGCTCTTCCCGCCCATCGAGTTCACGCTGCTCGGGGTGACCATCCCGTCGCCGTTCATCCCGGGCATCCTGCTGCCGGGCATCGCGTTCGGGATCATGACCCTCTGGCCGTTCATCGAATCGTGGGTCACCGGCGACCACCGCGAGCACCACCTGCTCGATCGGCCGCGTGACGCGCCGCTGCGGACCGCGATCGGCGCCGCCGCCCTCACCGTCTTCATCGTGCTGACGCTGTCCGCCGGCAACGACGTGGCCGCCATCATCCTCCACGTGCCGGTGGAGGCGACCACCAACCTGCTGCGCATCGGGGTCCTCGTGCTGCCGATCGTCGTCGGCTTCGTCACCTTCCGCATCTGCCGCGAGCTCCAGCGGCGGGAGCGCCGGGACCGCGCCGGCGCGGGGCCGGCGCCGCGTGCCGTCCGCCTGGTCAGGACCGAGGACGGCGGGTTCGAGGAGTCCGAGGTCTAGGCCGATCCCTCCGGCGCGGTTCAGCGAGCGACGCGACGGCGCGAGCGACGCAGCGGCGCGGCGGACCTAGGTGCGATCCAGCGGCTGCAGCCAGCCCAGGATCCCGGTCAGCAGCACGATCAGTCCGGGCACCCCGATCCACGGCCCCAGCACCAGCCCCAGCCCGAGGAGCACGGCACCGCCGGCGCTGAGGATCGGGGAGGCCGAGGCCAGCGGAACCAGGCCGGGCGGGTTCTCCATCGGTCCGGGCTCGTCCGGCCGGTCGGCGAAGCCGATGAACGCGTTGGCGCGTGCCAGCAGCGATCCCGTGCCCATGCTGGATCGATCGTGCGAGAAGGCCCGGCCCACCAGGATGAAGGCGAGGAGCGCGGCGGCCAGCGCCGCGAGCAGCACCGTGCCCGACGGCTCCAGGCTCACGACCCAGTAGGCGACCCCCGCGATCACGATGTACGCCGCCGTGCGCAGGAAGAGGCGGAACTCCTCAGCCACGGCGGCCTCCCTCCAGCTGATCGCGGGATGGCGCGGGCGCGGCATCGGCCGCGGCGGGATCGGTCCGGCGCTGTCGAGCCAGGCGCTCGTCGAGCACCGGGCGGTCGGAGTGGATCGGCGGCAGGCGGTGGAAGTTGTGGTGCGGCGGCGGCGAGGACGTCGCCCACTCGAGGGTATGGCCGCCCCACGGATCGTCGCCGGCCGGCGGTCCCAGGCGCAGCGAGGTCACGAAGTTCCACACGAAGATCAGCACCGCCACGGCGATCAGCAGTGACCCGGCCGTGGACAGCAGGTTGAGATCGGTCCATCCCGTCTCCGGGAGGTAGTCGGCGATGCGGCGAGGCATGCCGTCCAGCCCGAGCTGGTGCTGCGGGAAGAAGGTCACGTTGAACCCGATGAACAGCAGCCAGAACTGGATCTTGCCCAGCCCCTCGTCCAGCAGATGGCCGGTGAACTTCGGGAACCAGTAGAAGAGGCCGCCGAACATCGCGAAGACGCTGGTGCCGAAGAGCACGTAGTGCATGTGCGCCACGACGTAGTAGGTGTCGTGGACCGCGTAGTCGATGGCCGGCGAGGCGAGGAAGACGCCGGTGATGCCGCCGATCAGGAAGATGCCCAGCATGCCCATCGTGTAGAGCATCGGCGTGGCGAACCACAGGTTCCCGCGCCACATGGTGGCGATCCAGCCGAAGAACTTCACCCCGGTCGGGATGGCGATCAGGAACGAGGTGACCGCGAAGTACAGCGTGGCGACCGCGCCGGTGGTGAACATGTGGTGGGCCCAGACGCCGAAGCTGTAGGCGCCGATGAGGATGGTGGCGAAGATGAAGGCCCGGTAGCCGAACAGCGGCTTGCGGCTGAAGACCGGGATGATCTCGGTCACGACCCCGAAGAACGGCAGGGCGATGATGTAGACCTCGGGGTGGCCGAAGAACCAGAAGAGGTGCTGGTACACCAGCGGCTGCGCGGTGGAGGTGAAGAGGTTGCCGCCCAGGTTGCGGTCGATGAAGAGCATGGCCAGTGCCGCGCCGAGCACCGGGAAGGCCAACATGATCAGGGTCGAGGTCACCAGGATGTTCCAGGTGAAGAGCGGCATGCGCAGCATGGTCAGGCCCGGCGCGCGCAGCGAGAAGATGGTGGCGATGATGTTGACCGCCCCCAGGATGCTGGCCACCCCCGAGAGCAGCAGGCCGATGACCCACAGGTCGGCGCCCAGGCTCGGCGAGTAGGTCTTGGTCGACAGCGGCGGGTAGCCGTACCAGCCGAACGCGGCCGCTCCGGCGGCCACCAGGAAGCCGCCGAAGACGATGATGGCCGCGAAGAGGAAGAGCCAGAAGGTGAACGCGTTCAACCGCGGGAAGGCCACGTCCGGCGCGCCGATCTGGAGCGGCACCAGGTAGTTGGCCAGGCCGATCACCATCGGCGTGGCGAAGAAGAAGAGCATCGCCGTGCCGTGCATGGTGAAGAGCTCGTTGTAGGTGTTGTAGTCGACCAGCTGCAGCCCCGGCAGCGCCAGCTCGCCGCGCATGATCAGCGCGAAGAGGCCCGCGACCAGGAAGAAGACGAAGGCCGACGTCATGTACAGCACGCCGACCTTCTTGTGATCGGTGGTCGTGAGCCAGGCGAGGATGCCGCTCGGCTCGCGCGTGCTCACCCAGGGCCGATCGACGGCGCTCACGGCGCCTCCCCGGTCGTCGCGGCCTGCTCGTCCAGCCATGCCTGGAACTGGTCGGGCTGCACCGCGGTGATCTCGAACAGCTGGCGCGAGTGGAGCAGCCCGCAGAACTCGGCGCACTGCCCGCTGTAGGTGCCGGTCTCCTCGATCGTCACGTCGAAGCGATTGGGGTGGCCGGGGACGGCGTCACGCTTGATCAGGAACGCCGGAATCCAGAAGGAGTGGACCACGTCGCGCGAGGTGATCTCGAAGGCGATGCTCTCGCCCACCGGCAGGTCGATCCGCGCCGGGTTCGCCGGCGTGCCGGTCACCTCGACCCCGGCATCCGGGAAGGCGAAGCGCCAGCCCCACTGGAAGCCCTGGACCTGCACCGTCACGGCGGGGCGCGCGGCGCGGGCGTCGACCTGCGAGAGGACGCCGGCGGTGAGGACGACCAGCACGATGACCAGGGCCGTCGGGGCGGCCCACCACGCGACCTCGAGCGGGATGTTGCCGCGAGACGGGTTGGGCACGATCACGTCCCGTCCCGGCTGGCCGCGGTACCGGACGATCGACCACGACAGCAGGCCGACCACCAGGACGAAGACGCCGGCCGCCGCGACCATGAACCAGGTGTAGAGCTCGCTGACCTGGCGACCTCGGTCGGTGACGCCCTCCGGGACACACGCGGCCGTGGCGAGGCCGATCCCCACCAGCGCGATGACGGTTCGCGAGCGCCGGCTCAGCCCGATGTCCCCGCGACGACGCGTCCGGCGCGCCACCGCGCGCCCGGTCGGGTCTCGGATGGCTGGTCGGCGGTCACCGGGGCGTTCCGTCCTCCGTGGTCTGGGGCGTGAGGGCATGGTATCGGCCGTGTCGACCCTTGAGCTCCTCCATGCCGACTCCTGCAGCAGCGGGCGTGCCACCTGCGCGATCGGGGCATCGTCCGCCCCGCGTCCGGCTCAGGCCGTCAGCGCGGAACCGCTCGAACCCCCGCCGACCAGGACGTCGATCACGCTGCGCAGGCCGTCGGGCCCGGTCTCGCGCGCGACGACACGGGCGTTGGGGCGTGAGGCCAGCTCGCGGATCGGGCCACGGAGGTCGCGCTCGGATCCGGCCACCACCAGGATCGGCTGCCGGCTGCGGCTCGACGCGGAGAGGCGCCGCGCCAGCTCGTTGCAGCCGGCAAGGGGATCCGTCGCGCGGGCGTCGACGACGCACAGCGAGTACGTCATGCGCGCGAGGCGCGCCATGGATCGGTACGAGAAGTCGAGCACGTCGACCTCGAGTGGGGTGTGATCGCGCAGCCAGACGGCCAGCGCCTCGGCCTCGGACCGCCTGGATGCGACCAGCGCGATCGGCTCGTCCTCGGCCACGACCGCCATCAGCGGCGACGATTTCGGACGGCCCGTTCGTTCCCGGGCACCGACGCGGATCAGGCTGCGGCGGCGAGCGTCACACGGGCCCTCGTGCGCGCAGCGCCAGGCCGGCGTCGTGCCCGGGACCGCCTCGAAGGCCTTGTAGCCGACACGCCCGCAACGCTCGCAGGTGCGCATCGGTCGTCGGGCCGTCGCGAGGGTGGTCATGGCATCTCGAAGCGCACCGCGCATGCCAGACCCACGGCGAATGCGCTCAGCACAGCTCGACGTAGCGCGCGAGCGCGTCGTCGTCGTCCGTGCCCGTGCCCCGCGCGGGATGGTCGCGCAGCGGCACGCGTTCCGGTCGGCCGGTGGCCTGGGCCCGCCCCTCGCGAGCTTCGAGCGCCGCCTCGCGGAGCGCGGCGGCCGTGTCGTCCCCCATGGTGGTCACTCCCCCGTTCTGGTGAGCCTCCCGACCGCGTCGAGCAGTCGATCGATGTTGATGGGCTTGGGAATCGCCTCGACCGCCTCGAGCGTCTCGCCCGGACGGTGCCAGTACGCCGAGAGCACGATCACCGGGATCTCGGCGAGATCGGGCCGGCGGAGCATCGTGGAGCGCAGCGTGAAGCCGGACATGCCCGGCATGAACAGGTCGGTGATCATCACGTCCGGGATGCGGTCCGCCATGAAGCGCAGCGCCCGGGCGCCCGACGGCACGCCGACCACGTCGTAGCCGGCGGGCTCGAGCACCTCCGCGATCAGGGCGCGCATGTCGACGGAGTCGTCCACGACCAGCACCAGCGGCCGGCGCGGAGTCGGCTCGCGATCCCCCTGCGCCTCTCCCGAGGACGTCATCAACGAGGCCATGCCGTCATCCGCCGCTGATCGCCACCAGGACGAGGAGGTTGATGACGAAGGCGAGGCCGACGACCACGACCCAGGCGATCGCGTTCGGCAGCGCCGCCGAGCGCATGGTGTCGATGATCTGCTCGTCCAGCGCTTCTTCGAGCTCCCTGCGCTGCCGCTCGAGCTCGGCGTTCTGCTCCTTGCCCCTGGTGTCGCTCATGACTTCGCCTTCGGCTGGGCCTGCTTGAGCTCGAGCAGCTCGCGCCGGATCTGCGTCAGCTCCAGCATCATCTCGTCGCTCGAGTCCTTCGACTCCGAGCTGCCCTTGTGGATCAGGAAGGCGGTGAGGATGGCCATGGTGAACAGCTGGAGGAACTCCGACTGCCAGTTCTCGAAGGTGGCCTGCATCCACGGCCAGAAGTAGCCGGAGCTGCCGAACAGGTGCGCCGCCTCCCCGTGGGCCTGCTGCTCGGCGCTGAACTCGACCCACCCCGTCACCGACTGGAGGATCCAGCTCACGAAGAAGAGCACGGCCAGCACGATGCCCAGGCTGTAGTTCCGCAGGAACCGATTCACGCCGCGTCCTCGTTCCTCGGGTCCCGCCATCCGGGACCCACCTGCGAGGGCCGCTCTGCATCCGGCGTGCCGGACGACGTGCGGCATCGGTCGCATCGGCATGAGGCCCTGCCTGAGGGCTGGCACCGCGATTGCGTGCGTCAGGACTGATGAATCAGACGCGACGGCGCATTCTCGTCGTCAACGACACCGAGGAGATCCTCGAGCTCTTCCACGACCTCCTCGAGGACATGGGCCACGAGATGATCCCCCTCACGTACGCGCCAGACGACCTCCAGCAGATCGTCGAGATCAACCCGGACCTGGCGATCATCGACTTCGTCATGGGCGGGCTCGAGTACCGCGGCTGGCAGCTCATCCAGAAGCTGAAGATGCACCCGCCGACGTCCGGCATCCCGATGATCATCTGCACCGCCGCCAAGCGGGAGGTCTATGAGCAGGAGGGCTGGCTGACCGAGAAGGGCGTCACCATCGTGCTCAAGCCCTTCGACATCGAGGATCTCGCGCGCGCCATGGAGCGCGCCTTCTCGACCGCGGAGATGCGCCGGACCCGCTCGGGGTCCGACGCGTAAGGCCTACATCGAGGGCTTGTAGTCCGGGGCGAAGTACGGCTCCGGGTTCTCCTTGAAGTCGAGCATGCAGCCCTTGCCGCAGAAGTAGTACGTCTCGCCGTTGTACTCGGCGGTCAGGCCCTTCTCGGTCGCCTGCTGCGGATCGACGTGCATGCCGCACACCGGATCGGTCGCCATCATCTGGGTCTGTGCCATCGGTTCGTCTCTCCTATCGGTCTGCCTGGTCGACGCGGGCCACCACGGTGGACGCGCCGCGGTCGGACATCGGCATCTCGTCCGAGCCGGCCGGGTTGGCGAAGTAGAGGGCGGCCCCGCCGATGACGACCGCCACCAGGGCGATGGCCACCAGGTAGCCGTACTCGCGCACCCGCTCCATGAGCGGCGGGTGCAGGATCTGGTCCGGGCTCTCCGGGGCGCGGAACGAGCGCAGGCGCAGCGCGTTGGTGACGACGCTGACGCTGCTCATCGCCATGGCGGCCGCGGCGATCACCGGGTTGAGCAGGATCCCGAAGAACGGGTAGAGCAGGCCCATGGCGACCGGGATCAGCACCACGTTGTAGCCGAACGCCCAGAACAGTCCCTGCTTGATGACGCCGACCGTCTTGCGGCTCAGCGCGATGGCCGTGACGATGGTGCGCAGGTCGCCGCCGATCAGCGTGATGTCCGATGCCGCCATGGCCACGTCGGTCCCCGTGCCGATCGCGACGCCCAGGTCCGACTGCGCCAGGGCCGGCGCGTCGTTGATGCCGTCACCGACCATGGCCACGACCTTGCCCTGGGACTGCAGCTCACGGACCTTGGCCGCCTTCTCGTCCGGCTGGACCTCGGCCAGCACGTGACCGATGCCCGCGCGCCGCGCGATGGCCTCCGCCGTCAGCGCGTGGTCGCCGGTCAGCATCCAGACCTCGAGCCCGAGTGCCTCCAGCTCGGCGACCGCCTGGGGCGACTCCGCCTTGAGCGTGTCGGCCACCGCGATGATCCCGCGCAGGGTGCCGTCGACCGCCACGAACATCGGCGTGGCGCCGTCGCGGGCGATCTCGTCGGCCACCTCCGCCACCGGGGCCAGCTCGACGCCGCCGGCCTCCGCCAGCGCCCGGTTCCCGACCGAGAGCCGAGAGCCGGCGACCGTGGCGTGCACGCCGCGACCAGGCACCGCCTCGAACTCGGTGGCGTCGGTCAGCTCCAGCCGCAGCTCGCGGGCGCGGGCCAGGATGGCCGACCCGAGCGGATGCTCCGATCCGACCTCGGCCGACGCGGCCAGCCGCAGCAGCTCTTCCTCCGAGGTCCCGCCCAGGGCCACCACGCGCGTGACCTCGGGGCGGCCGCGCGTCAGGGTGCCGGTCTTGTCCAGCACCACGGTGTCGATGCGCCGGGTCTGCTCGAGCGCCTCACCGCCCCGGATCAGGATGCCGTGCTCGGCCGCCTTGCCGGTGCCGACCATGATGGCGGTCGGGGTGGCGAGGCCCAGCGCGCAGGGACAGGCGATGATGAGGACGGCGATCGCCACGGTGACGGCGAAGACGGGACTCGGGCCGAAGACGAACCAGCCGGCGGCGGTCAGCGCCGCGACGACCAGCACGATCGGGACGAAGACGCCGGCCACCTGGTCGGCCAGCCGCTGCAGCGGTGCCTTGGAGCCCTGCGCCTCCTCCACCAGGCGGACGATCTGGGCCAGGGCGGTATCGGCGCCGACCTTCGTGGCGCGGAACACGAAGGAGCCGGTGCGGTTCAACGTCGCACCGATCACCTCGTCGCCGGGTTCCTTCTCGACCGGCAGGCTCTCGCCGGTGAGCATGCTCTCGTCGAGCGCCGAGCGGCCCTCGGTGAGGACGCCATCCACCGGCACCTTCTCGCCGGGGCGAACGCGGACGAGGTCCCCCACCACCACCTGCTCCACGGGGACGTCCGCCTCGACGCCGTCACGGATGACCCGCGCCGTGCGTGCCTGGAGGCCCATCAGCGCCTTGATGGCGCCAGCGGTCTGCTTCTTGGCGCGTGCCTCGAGCCATCGGCCCATCAGGATGAGCGCGATGATGATGACCGCGGTCTCGTAGTACAGGTGGTACGGGAAGCCCCACGCCTCGGCCAGGCTCGGCCAGAGGGTGACGAAGGCGCTGTAGCCGTAGGCCACGCTCGTCCCGACCGCCACCAGCGTGTTCATGTTGGTGGACCGATGCACCGCCGCCGTCCACGCCGCGCGGTAGAAGACCGAGCCCGCCCAGAACTGGACGATGGTGGCGGCGATCAGCAGCGCCGGGGCGACCAACCGCATGTCGAGCCCCAGCGGGAGGTACATCAGCGCCATCATCGCGACGCCCACGCCCAGGCTGACGAACGACTTGCGCCGCAGCTCGGCGACCTCGCGCTCGCGTGCCGCCTCGTGGGCGTCCACCTGCGCGGCCGGATCGGAGCCCGATGCGGTCGCCTCGGCGGCGACCGGCTGGCGCACGTCGTACCCGGCGGCCTCGACGGCGCCGGTCAGGTCGGCCCGCGTGACGAGGCCGGGGTCGTAGGCGATGGTCGCGCGCTCGGTGGCCAGGTTGACGTTCACCTGCGAGACGCCGTCGACCTTGCGCACGAACCGCTCGATGCGGTTCACGCACGAAGCGCAGGTCATGCCCTCCACGTCGAGCTGGATGATCTCGAGCGGCTGCGTGGGCGTGGTGGGGGCGCGGGTGTCGGTTGCCGTCGTCATGTCAGGACCTGATGAGCCGCTCGATGGCGGCGGTTGCCTCGGTGACCTTGGAGCTGTCGCCGTTGGCGGCCGCCTCCATCACGCAATGGTGCATGTGCTCGTCGAGCAGGCCGACGGCGACGCCCTGGAGCGCCTTGGTGACCGATGACACCTGCGTCAGGATATCGATGCAGTAGCGATCGTCCTCGACCATGCGCTGCAGCCCGCGCACCTGGCCCTCGATGCGCCGGAGGCGCTTGAGGTAGTCGTCTCGGTTCATGCTGTAGCCGCGCATGCCGTGCATCATAGCATACCCCCCTGCCCTATCTCCGGAGTGCGTCGTCCGAGGTCCGCTACGACTCGATCAGGAGCCTGGCGGCCTCAGCCGCGCCGTCGGTCCGGACGAGGGGCGCCAGCGCCGTCGCCCGTTCGCGGGTCGCGTCGTCCAGCGCGGTCTCCAGGGCCCCGGCGAGCGAATCCGCCGTCGGGATCGGTCCGTCGTGGGCGGCCCCGATCCCGAGCTCGGCCACCCGACGCGCCCAGTGCGGCTGGTCCACCAGCTGCGGGACGATGACCTGGGGCGCGCCGGCCAGGGCGGCCATGGTCGTGGTCCCCGCGCCGCCGTGGTGCACGACGGCGGCGACGCGAGGGAAGAGTGACTGGTGGTTGACCTCGCCGACGACCAGGACGTCGTCGCGGTCGTCGATCGGCTCCAGGCCCGCCGAGCCTCGGGCCAGCACGACCCGACGACCGTGCCGCCGGACCGCGTCGATCGCCGTGCGGGCGATGTCCGGCGTGCCACGCATGGCGAGGCTGCCGAAGCCGACGTAGACCGGCGGGTCTCCCGCGCCCAGGAAGGTCTCCAGCGCGTCGGGCAGCGGTCGCTCGTCGGGCAGGATCCACGCTCCGGTCTGCACGATGTCGAGATCGGTGAGGTCCTTCCACGGGGCCAGCATCGGATCGGCCGCGAGCCAGGGGCGATCGGTGATGACGTGGTCGCGCACGTTCTCGACGGGCGGCAGGCCGATGGTCGCCCGGTGCCGGTTGAGCGGCTCCGCGTACATCGCGTTGACGCGCTCCGCGTCGTGCTGCCACAGCACCCGGTTGTCGGTCTCCTCCGCGGCCGACTGCTTGCCGGGGCGCGCCGCCGGCGGGAAGTGCCGCGACGGCAGGCCGAAGATGTGGAACGTCGCCAGCACGTAGCGGATGCCCAGGTGCTCGGCCACCGAGCGCGCGCCGGCCGGCATCAGACCGGTGGCGACGAGCACGTCGCATCCCTCGGCCGCAGCCGGCAGCACCTCGAACCGGGAAGCAACCAGCTCGGCCGCGAGTCGGAACGCGTCATCCGCGGACGGGACGGTGAACCGAGTCGCCAGCGACGCGAGCGACGGTCCGAGCGGGATGAGCGTCACGCCGACCCGCTCGAACAGTCCGCGGAAGTCGTCGTCCGGCGGCGCGCACGCCCGCACCTCGGCACCCTGCTCCCGGAGCCGCAGGGCCAGGGCGGCCAGCGGCTCGACGTCCCCGCGCGATCCCCACGTCGACAGCAGCACTCGCACGTCGTCGTCACTCCCCTTTCGGTGGTCCGGGCGTGCGGCCGCGACGCTAGCCGCCGCGAAGCAGATCCTCGAACGGGATCGGATCCTCGAACTCGTCGCGCCGCAGCGGAGCCGCACGAGCGGTCACTGCCGTGGCGAGCTCGCCGCCGGCCCGCTCGATCCGTTCGCGCAGGCCGATGTCGGCGGGCCGATCGGCCTGGCCCCAGTCCTCGGCCGCGGCGTAGACGGCGGTCGGGACGGTGGCTGCGCCGAGGTAGGCGAAGAGCGGGCGCATGGCGTGCTCCAGGGCCAGCGAGTGCCGGGCGGTGCCGCCGGTCGCGCCCAGCAGCACGGGCATCCCGGCCAGCCGATCCCGTTCGACGACGTCGAAGAACAGCTTGAACAGCCCGGAGTACGAGGCACTGAAGATCGGCGTGACGGCGATGAGCCCGTCGGCGGCCAGCGTGCGCTCGATCGTCTCGCGCAGGCGCTCGCTCGGGAAGCCCGTGAGCAGGTTGTTGACGAGGTCCTGGGCCAGGTCCCGCAGCTCGACGACCTCGGTGGAGACGTCGACCCCGCGTTCGCGCAGGGATCGCTCAGTGGCGGCCACCAGCCGGTCGGCGAGAAGGCGGGTCGAGGATGGCTGGCTCAGCCCGGCGCTGACGGCGACCAGCGACCGTGCCTCGGAGCTCACGACCGCTCCCCCACCGCGACCGGCGACGGCACCGGGGCCGTGGCGGCGGTCGGGGCCGCCGCATCGGTCTGCTTCGCCGCCAGCAGGCTGGCGTGGGTCGGCGGGTCGGACGGGACGTGCGCCGGCCGCAAAGCCTCGAACTCGCGCCGCATCACCGGCACGATCTCGCCCAGCAGCTCGATCTGCTCGAGCACCGTCGTGAGCGGCAGGCCGGCGTGATCGACCAGGAACAGCTGGCGCTGGTAGTCGCCGGCGAACTCGCGGAAGCCCAGGGTGCGCTCGATCACCTGCTCGGGGCTGCCGACGGTCAGCGGGGTCGTATCGGCGTACTCCTCGAGTGACGAGACGCCTCCGTAGACCGGGGCGCGGTCGAAGTAGGGCCGGAACTCGCGGATGGCGTCCTGGGAGTTGCGACGCATGAAGATCTGGCCGCCCAACCCGACGATGGCGGTGTCCGCCGGACCGTGGCCGTAGTGCTCGAACCGGCGTCGATACAGCCCGACCATCCGGCGCACGTGGAAGCTGGGCCAGAAGATGTTGTTGTGGAAGAAGCCGTCACCGTAGTAGGCGGCCTGCTCCGCGATCTCCGGCGAGCGGATGGAGCCGTGCCACACGAAGGGCGGGATGCCGTCCAGCGGTCGTGGGGTCGAGGTGAAGCCGGTCAGCGCGGTCCGGAACTTCCCCTCCCAGTCGACGACGTCCTCGCGCCACAGCCGATGCAGCAGCGCGTAGTTCTCGACGGCCAGCGGGATGCCGTTGCGGATGTCCTGCCCGAACCACGGGTACACCGGCCCGGTGTTGCCGCGGCCGAGCATCAGGTCCACGCGCCCGCCCGCGAGGTGCTGGAGCATGGCGTAGTCCTCGGCGATCTTCACCGGGTCGTTGGTGGTGATCAGGGTGGTCGCCGTCGACAGGGTGATGCGCTCCGTCCGGGCGGCGATGTAGGCCAGCGTGGTGGTCGGCGACGAGCTGAAGAAGGGCGGGTTGTGGTGCTCGCCGAGCGCAAACACGTCGAGGCCCACCTCCTCGGCCTTGCGTGCCATGGCGATGACCGCCTGGAGACGCTCGTGCTCGGAGGGGGTGCGGCCGGTCGTCGGATCGGTCGTGATGTCGCTGACGCTGAAGATGCCGAACTGCACTGGTCTGCTCCTGGTTTCCTCGGCCCGTCCTGGGGCCGCGCACCGTCAGGATAGCACAAGTCGTTGCGTATGCAACTATCTAGCCGATCAGCGCGCGCCAGCCCCCGCCGAAGCGCTCCATCCGTGCTCCCGGGGCGAAGGCGACCGCCACCAGCGCCACGCCGGCGATGATGCCGATCGCGATGGCGGCCGGGGGCGACCCCAGCGCCAGCGGCGAGACGGCGACGCCGAGCCCGATCGGGAGCTGGACCCGGCGCAGGACGCGCAGGATCGGGCTCGCCGCGATGGCACCGAAGGCGGCGGCCAGCGGTCCCAGGATGTGGAAGGCATCGGCGACGGGGCGCGGCAGCGAGAGGACCCCCGGGACGGCCATGAGCCCCACGCCGATGGCCGCGCCGAGCAGCTGCCACCACATCAGCGGACCCCCTCCCCGACCCAGAAGGCGCGCCACAGCGAGCCGCCGTCGCGCTGGACGCGGCGCAGGTGCTGGGCGCTGGCGAGCACTTCGTCGAAGGCCGGGCCGATCATGGCGATGCTGATCACCGCCGAGGTGAGGCACAGGGTGCACCACGCATCGAACATCACCGGCTGGAGGATCACCAGCAGGATGCTGGTCGCACCGAGGGGCCCGACCGCCAGGCCGAAGAGGATCACGACCCACGGCATCGTCCGCCAGCGTTCGCGCCCGCCGACCAAGCCCGAGACCACGTCGGCCAGGTAGCCGATGGCGCCGAGCGCCGCGTCGGGAATGGGCAGCACGCGCGAGACGCCCGAGGTGAGGACCGTCCGGCTGCCGTCGCCGAAGAACGGGTCGAACACGTCCTTCACCAGGCCCAGCTGGAACGCCGCCAGGTACGAGGCGATGGCGAAGCCGACCAGGGCGAGGGCCAGGATCGGGATGCGCTCGCCCCAGCGCGACGGGTTGTAGGACCAGCCGGGCGGCGCACCGGCCTCAGCCACGGCGAAGCCCCAGCGCGGCCAGCCCCGCCACGGCGGCGGCACCGAGCGCGCCCAGCGCGATCGTCGGCCGGTGGGTGTTGGCCCACAGCTGCCAGCTGGAGTCCTGCGCACGGTCGTCGAACGCGCCGTGGGCCCCGTGGTCGCCGCCGCCCGGCCCGTCCACCGGCTCCCACAGGTTGTTGGGCCGGTTCGGGTCCTCCGGCTCGTCGATCTGCTGCGAGGCGTAGCCGGTCCGCGCCAGCACGCGGTCCGCGTAGGCGGGCACCAGCTTGTTGCCCATGATCGCCTTCAGGGCCGGCCAGCCGATGATGAGCTCGCGCGTCGCGTCGGGGTTGTCGGCCGCCCAGGCGATCCCCTCCGCGATGACCTCGGGCTGGAAGATCGGCGGCACCGGCTGGGCCTTGTGCGGCAGTCGGCTCTTCACCCACCGGAACTGCGGCGTATTCACGGCCGGCAGCTGGACCATGGTGACCTTCACGTTGCTCTCGTCGTGCTCCAGCTCGGTGCGTAGCGAGTCGTGGAAGCCCTGCATGGCGTGCTTGGCCGCACAGTACGGCGCCTGGAGGGGAATCCCGCGGTAGGCGAGGGCGGAGCCGACCAGCACGATGGTGCCCCGATCGCGCGGCTTCATGCGTCGCAGCGCGGCCAGCGTCCCCCACACCGCGCCGAGGTAGGTCACCTCCGTCACGCGGCGGAAGTCGTCCGGCGTCATCTGGTCGATGGGCGAGAACACGCTCGCCATGGCGTTGTTGATCCAGACGTCGATCGGTCCGAGCTCGCGCTCGACCGTGTCGGCCGCCGCCTCGACGGCATCGGCGTCGGAGACGTCCAGGGGCAGCACCAGGGCGGTGCCACCCGCGGCCTCGACGTCACGGCGGGCGCCGTCGAGCCCGTCGGTTCCGCGGGCGATGAGCGCGACCCGGTCGCCGCGAGCGCCGAAGAGCTGGGCGAGCGCGCGGCCCACGCCGGCGGAGGCGCCGGTGATCACGACGGTCTGGGGGTGGGACATGGGTGACGGTCTCCTTATCGGCTCGTGGCTCCCCGCCACAGGACGCCGAGCGAGAGGCCGTAGACGAGATGTGCGACGAGCATGGTGGACGCCCGTCCGGGGGCGTCCCGGGTGGGAGGTGGGAGGATGCCGAGCGCCGGGATCCAGCCGAAGTAGCTGCCGGCCCAGATCGCGAGCGCCCACGGCACGGCGAGGAGGCCCGGGATCGGCGGCCGGGTGAGGTGGGCGAGCATGCCGAAGCCAACCCCGCCTGCCGCCCCGAACCCGAGGTGCGCCACGCTGGCCAGCGCGTTCTGCTGATCCTCGTTGGTCGGCGTGCCGGTCGCCTGGCTGCCGCGCTCGACGATGCGCTCGGGCGGGTGCTTGGCCATCAGTCCCAGCCGGTCGGCGAGCAGCATGACGGCGCTCATGGCGAGCGTCGCGGCGACGCCGATCACGGCGCCCCGGCGCAGGTCGTCGACGAGTCCGCGGCGTTCCTGGTCCATGCCCAGGCGCTCAGCAAGGCGTGTGCCCCGCGCTCGCGCCCCGCGCACCCGGTCGCCGACGGTCTGACGTCTATCTGCCGCCCCCGCCGGTGGCGCGTGGGGGCGCGAGGTGCTCGAGCGTCCGCTCGGCGGCACCCACGCCGAGGCCGACGCGGGCGGTGATGAGGTGGGCGACCAGGGTCCGGCGTCGGATCGGTGCGGTGCTGGCCGTCCACGCGCCCATCGTGGGCGGGCCGGCCGGGACGACCAGAGCCGAAGGTCGTGCGGCGGCGAGCCGGTCAGTCGCCGTCGACCATCGGCCGCACCTCGCCGATCCAGCGCTCCAGCGTCTCGTCGTCGTACGGCGCCGCCATCTCGGCGATGAAGGTGTGGAAGCCCAGCTCCTTGCGCTCGCGCATGCGATCGGCGATCTGATCGGGCGTGCCGACCCAGAAGGTGTCGTCGTCCTCCACGTCCGACATCGGCGTGCGGTTGTGGGCCATCTGGGTCTCCCACACCCGGCGCGCCTCCGCCTCGGTGTCGCGGATGATCGGCTTGCAGCCGGCGGTGAACTCGATCTCGGCCGGGTCACGCCCGACCTCGTCGCAGTGCCGGCGCAGGACCTCGACCTTGCGCGCCAGGAAGTCGCGCGTGCCCATCGCGTTCCACAGGTCCGCGTAGCGGGCGACCGTGCGCAGCGTCTTCTTCTCGCCGGAGCCACCGATCAGGATCGGCAGCCGCGCCTGCACGGGAGGCGGGAGGAGCCGCAGGTGATCGAACGCGTAGGCCGATCCCGCCGGCGACGTGACCTCCTCGCCGGCGAAGAGGGCGCGCATGGCCGCCACCGCCTCGTCGAGCCGATCCAGCCGCTCCCCGAAGCCCGACCCGAAGTCGATACCGTGCTCGGTGTGCTCCAGCTCGAACCAGGCGCCGCCGATGCCGGCGATGGCGCGCCCGTCGCTGAGGTGATCGATCGTCGTCAGGGTCTTGGCCACCAGCCCGGGGTTGCGGAAGGTGTTCGCGCCGACCAGCAGACCCAGCCGGGCGCGCGTCGTGACCTTGGCCCAGGCGGCCAGCGTGGTGTAGCCCTCGAAGATCGGCTGGTAGGGATCGCCGAAGATCGCGTAGAGGTGATCCCAGGTCCACAGGTGGTCGTAGCCGAGCTCGTCGACGCGCCGGGCCGAGGCCTCGAACTCGTCCCATCCGGTGGCCTGGCTCCACAGCAGCACGCCGAGGCTGGTTCGCATCTGGTGACCTCCATCCACGCCGCTGCCGCGTCGTGGGCGGGCGTTCGCCAGCCGGTGCGGTCGGTCCGTGTCCTCAGCGATGGTACGGAACGTCGGTCACGATCGTGTTGCGGCGGAAGAAGAGGCGGAGCTTCAGGCGCAGTGCCGTCTGGTTGTGGAGCAGGGCCTCCCACCAGTGCCGCGGCACGACCTCGGCCAGGACGACGAGCACGGGACGGGTC
Organism: Candidatus Limnocylindria bacterium; assembly: GCA_035700865.1. Lineage (GTDB taxonomy): Bacteria > Chloroflexota > Limnocylindria > QHBO01 > QHBO01 > JACDBZ01. The sequence goes on from DASSOH010000105.1 coordinate 47,212, forward strand.
GGATCCTGGCGCTGGAGCGCATCCAGGTAGCGGAGCAGCGGTTGGAGCAGCGCCCGGTACGGTGACTCGACGATCACGAGCTCCCCGGCTCCGACCAGCTGCGGCCACTGGGCGCGAAGGGTCTCGGCGTCAGCGGCATCGTTCGTGACGTGCACGGCAAGGGCCTCCGGGTCGAGGGCGTGGGCGACCGCCACGGCCTGCAGCGCCGGCTGGTCGAGCCGGGCGACCGGGACCACGACGATCGGCCGGCGGCGGACGGCGATCTGGGCCGCCGGGGCGTCGAGCGCCAGGCTGGCGTCCATGTGCCGGTAGTGCGTCCGGATGCCCCACAGCAGCAGCACGACCAGCGGGATCAGGACCATCACGATCCATCCGCCCTGCGCGAACTTGCTCACCCCCACGATGCCGACGATCACCCCGGTGGTGGTCGCGCCCAGGGCGTTGATCGCCAAGGCGTGGCGCCAGCCCGGCTCGCGACGGCGCCACCATCGGACCACCATCCCCGACTGCGAGAGCGTGAAGGCGATGAAGACCCCCAACGTGTACAGCGGAATCAGGGCGGTCACGCTGGCGCCGAAGGCGACGAGGAGGACGGTCGCGAGGCCGGCCAGCGCCACGATCCCGGTCGAGAAGGCCAGCCGATCGCCGCGGTAGCCGAACTGCCGCGGCATGAAGCCGTCCCGCGCCAGGAACGAGGAGAGCCGCGGGAAGTCGGCGAAGCTCGTGTTGGCGGCCAGGGTCAGGACGAGCGCCGTCGCGACCTGGACGAGGATCAGGTACCAGCCGTTGCCCACGATCTGGCGCGTGACCAGGCTCAGCACCGTCTGCTCCTCGGACGGGTCGGGCACGATCCCGATGGTGCTGGTCAGGATGCTGATCCCCAGGAACAGCGTGCCGAAGAGGGCGGCCGCCCAGGTCAACGTCGTTCGCGCGTTGCGCCACTCCGGGGGCTTGAAGGCCGGCACGCCGTCGGAGACCGCCTCCACGCCGGTCAGGGCCACCGCTCCCGACGAGAAGGCTCGCAGGATCAGCAGCAGGCCCAGCGGCTGGACGGCCGCCTCCGCCTCCAGCCACTCGTGCGGTGGGGTGTACGGCGCCAGCGTTCCCGTCGCCATCTGCCACAGCCCGTAGCCCAGCATGCCGAGGACGGTCACCAGGTACAGGTACGTGGGCGCCATGAAGATCGAGCCGGATTCGCGGATGCCGCGCAGGTTGCCGATCGTCAGCAACGCCACGATGGCGACCGCCACCAGCACGCGCGCGTCGAACAGGCCCGGGACGATGGAGGTGATCGCGGCGACGCCGGCGGACACGGAGACGGCCACCGTCAGCGTGTAGTCGATCAGCAGTGCTGCCGCGGCCACCAGGCCGGCCGGCGCCCCGAGGTTGTCGCCGGCCACGATGTAGCTGCTGGCGCCGTTCGGATAGGCCTTGATCGTCTGCCGGTAGGAGGTCGCCACGATGGCCAGCACCGCGACGATGACCAGGGTGAGCGGCACCACCATGCCCAGGGCGCCGATCCCGGCCAGGACGACGATCCGCATCATCTCCTCGGTGGCGTAGGCCGAGGAGCTGATGTTGTCGGAGCTGAACACGGCCAGCGCCTTGACCTTGGTCAGGCGCTCGTGCTCCTCCATCTCGCTCGAGATCGGCCGGCCGAAGAGGAACATCCGCCCCGCGCGCCAGGCCGCACCGATGCGCCCACCGGCGCGCAGCGTCTCCTCGGTCGCGACGAGGTGTCCTGCCTCCGCCCGCTGGAACTCGTGCTCGAACGGCCGCTCGATGCGGACGTAGACGTCGCCCGCTCGCCGACCGCGTCTGCGCTCCCGGACCTCGAGGTAGGGATGGACGTCGGTCACCGCCGCAGCGCCCCGTCCCGTGACAGCCGCACCTCGAGGGCGCCATTGGCGACCTCGACCGATGCACGACAGCCGAACTCGGCCGCCACCCGCCGCACGGACTCGAGGAGCGCCGTTGCCGGGATGCCGTCGGGAACGTGGCTCACGACGTCGACCGCCGTGACCTCGGTGTCGGTGCCGGCCAGCGCCTGGCACGCGGTGCGGAGCATGGTGCGGACGCGCGGGGGGAGCCGCGGCGTGGCACGTGGCGTGGATTCAGGGTCGATCACCCGTCCACGGTGCGCCGCGCCACCTGAACGCGGTGTCAACGCGCGGCCGCCGGCGGCTCAACATCGGCTCAATATCTCGGCTTCGGCCCACCGTCCGGAGCGTCAGCCTTCGGCGTCGACCTCCAGCAGCCGGTAGCCAACCCCGGGTTCGGTCCGCAGGTATCGCGGATTGGCCGGATCGGCCTCCAGCTTCTTGCGCAGGCGCGCCATGTAGACGTGCAGGTAGTGGCTCTCGGAGCCATATTCCGGGCCCCACACGCGACGCAGCAGGGCGCGATCGGTCAACACCCGGCCGGCCTGGTCCACCAGCGCGGTGAGCAGCGCGTACTCGGTCGGCGTCAACGGCACCGCCACCCCGTCGACCGACACCTCGCGCCGCTCCAGGTCCACGGCCAGGCCGCCGCTGCGGAAGACGGCATCGGTTCCGCGGCCGCCGCGCGCCGCGTGCCGCAGCGCCACCCGGACGCGCGCCAGCAGCTCGTCCGCGCCGAACGGCTTGGTGAGGTAGTCGTCGGCGCCGCTCTCCAGGGCCCGGACCTTGTCGCGCTCCGCACCGCGCACCGACAGCACGATGATCGGCGTGCTGGTCCGTTCGCGGGTCTGCGCGATGACCTCGAAGCCGTCGATGCCGGGCAGGCCGAGGTCGACGAGCATCACGTCGGGCTGGAACCGGGGCGCGAGGTCGAGCGCCGCCTCGCCGGTGTCGACCGACCGCACCGCGAAGCCGTGGCCGACCAGCAGCCGCTCCACCGTGCGTCGGATGGATTCCTCGTCGTCGACCACCAGGACGCGGGCGCCCGCTGATGGACGCTGGGTCATGGCGCCACCTCGCGCGACGGGATCACGAAGCAGAACCGCGTCCCTCCCTCGTCCCGCGCCTCGGCCCAGATGCGGCCGCGGTGCGCCTCCACCAGGCCGCGCGCCACGGCCAGGCCCAGCCCCGTGCCGCGCCGGGCGGCACCGCGGACGCGGTGGAAGGGCTCGAAGATGCGTGGCAGGTCGGCGGACGGGATGCCGGGGCCCGAGTCCTCCACGCACACCTGCAACTCCACGCCGGTCGAACGCGCGCTGACGGTCACGATGGTCCCCGGCGGGGAGTGGCGAACGGCGTTCTCGACCAGGTTGGTCAGGACCTGGTCGATCTCGGAGTAGTCCAGCGGGACCGGCGGCAGCTCGTCCGGCAGGTCCATCAGCAGCCGATGCGTCGCGGTGACGCCGGCCAACCGCGCCAGGACGTCGCGGATCAGGGCCACCGGCTCGTACCAGGCGACGTCGGGGTGCAGCGAGCCCGCGCGAATCCGGCTCAGGTCGAGCAGGTTGCCCACGATCCGATCCAGCCGCCGCGCCTCCTGCTCGATGGCCGCGGCGAACTCCGCGCGCTCGTCATCGGACCACTCGACGCCGGACTGCCGCAGGCTGCCGGCCGACGCGATGATCGAGGCCAACGGCGTGCGCAGGTCGTGGGAGACCGCGTCGAGCAGCGCCGACTTCGCCTCGTCGGACCGCCGCAGGACCTCCGCCTCGGTCGCCTCGGTGCGGAGCCGCGCTCGCTCCTCCGCGGCCCACAGCTGCGGCACGACGGCGACCAGGAGGCGGGCCGCGCTCGCATCGAACGCGCCGTCGCGGCGGGTCGCCAGCGTGATCTCGCCCACCCCGTCGCCGTCCTGGCTGCGGATGGCGGCTCGCGCCAGGCGGTACGCCGAGGACCGTCCCGTGGCCCGACCGTGCGGCGGAGCCAGGCGCACCCACCGCGGCCGCTGCCCGCGGTCGGCGCTGAGCACGTCGACCGTGCGGTCGGCCGGCTCCAGCGCGGCGAGGGCTGAGGCGTCGGTGCCGGAGGTGGCTCGCGACCCGCCCAGCTCGACCTGGACGGCCTCCACGCCGAGCTCCTGGCGAAGCCGCTGGGCCACCGAGCCGAGCGTGCGGTCCAGCGTCGGCTCCGTCAGGGCGACGGCGATGTCGGTCAGCACGCGGGCGTGGCGCTCGTGCTCCTCCGCCTCCTCGGCGCGGCGCTTCTGCCCCGCCGCCAGCTGCCCGGTGACGATGGCCGTGAGCAGGAACAGCAGCAGCAGGATCCAGTCGTCCGGATCGGCGACGGCGAGCGTGTGGCGCGGCTCGGTCAGGAACCAGTTGAAGCTGAAGAACGCGAGCAGCGCGCTGAAGATGGCGACGGCACGGCCGGCGCCGACGGCCGCGACCAGCACCACGATCAGGTAGAGCATGGACGCGTTGGCGAGATCCGGCCGGCTCGCCAGCGCGATCCCCAGCGTGACGAGCGCCACCCCGGCGGCCGCCAGCAGGTACGGGAGGACGACACCGACCGGCCCCGGCAGCGCCGGCAGCCTCCACGTCCCGAGGCGGCGACCGCCTCCTTCCCGGACCGTCACGCCCGCGATCGTACGTCGGCCGTCCCGGTTGCGCCGTGCCGATCGGCCCTTCCGACCGGGCGGTGGCGGCCCGAAGACTTCGGCCATGCGCGAGTACGTCGACGGGAACGCGGCCATCGTGCGCGGCGCGCTCGCCGCCGGATGCAGCTTCTTCGCCGGTTACCCGATCACGCCGGCCTCCGGGATCCTGATGGCCATGATGCGCGAGCTGCCCGTCCGCGGCGGCGTGGCGATCCAGGGCGAGGACGAGATCGCCTCGATCGGCATGTGCATCGGTGCCGCCATGGCCGGTTCGCGCGCCATGACCGCCACCAGCGGTCCCGGCATGAGCCTGATGGGCGAGAACCTGGGCCTGGCGATCATGGGCGAGGTGCCGCTGGTCGTGGTCGACGTGCAGCGCCTGGGTCCCGCCACCGGCGGCGCCACGACCGTCGGCCAGGGCGACGTCCAGTTCGCGCGCTGGGGCACACCGGGCGGGTACTCGCCCATCGTGCTGGCCCCGACCGACGCCGCCGATGCCTACGCCCTCACGGTGCGCGCCTTCGAGCTGGCCGACCGCTTCCGCTGCCCCGTCCTGCTGCTCACCGACAAGGAGGTCGCGACGACCCTCGCCACGGTCGACGCCGCCGCCTTCGCGCCCGTCGCGGTCGCGGAGCGGGAGGTGGCGACGGTCGGCGCGCCGTACCGCTACGTGCCGGCGGCCGACGTGCCGCCGCTCCGGCGCTACGGCGCCGGCGACGCGTTCCGCTTCACCGGCTCCACCCACGACGAGCGCGCGCTGATCACCAAGGACCCCTCGACCGTCGACGCCCTCAACCGGCATCTCGCCGCGAAGATCGAGGACCACGTCGAGGAGCTGACGCTCGTCGAGCACGATGCGCAGGCCGGTGCGCGCACGCTGGTCGTCGCCTACGGGGTCACCGCGGGCGCGGCGCGCGCCGCGGTGCAGGCGGCCCGCGCGGGTGGCATCGCGTGCGCCGGCCTCATCGTGCGCGGCCTGTGGCCGCTGCCCGAGGCGGCCATGCGGCGCGCCATGGACGGTATCGACCGCATCGTCGTGCCCGAGCTGAACCTGGGGCAGTACCGGCGCGAGGTGGAGCGCCTGGCGTGCGGGCGTGAGGTCGTCGGCGTCAACCGGGTCGACGGGGACCTCGTCGGCGTCGAGGAGATCCTGGAGGCCATCCGGTGACGACGCTCGCCACCGACCTCACCACCCTCGAGACGTTCCGCAACGCGCTGCCCTATCCGTTCTGCCCGGGATGCGGGCACGGCTCGGTGCTGGATCGGCTGGACCAGGCGCTCCGGCGGCTCGGTCGAGACGCGGCCAGGACCGTGATCGTCAGCGACATCGGCTGTTCGGGGCTGTCGGACCAGTACTTCGTCACGAACGCCTTCCACGGGCTGCACGGCCGGAGCATCACCTACGCCAGCGGCATCAAGCTCGCCGATCCCTCGCTCGAGGTGATCGTGCTGATGGGCGACGGCAGCGCCGGGATCGGCGGGGCGCACCTGCTGGCCGCGGCACGGCGCAACGTCGGCATCACGGTCGTGGTGATGAACAACCTGAACTTCGGCATGACCGGCGGGCAGCATTCGACCACGACCCCGACCGGCGCCGTGACGGCCACCACGCCAGGCGGCAACCCGGAGCAGCCGCTGGACATCTGCGCCACGGTCGCGGTCAACGGCGCGGCCTTCGCCCACCGCGCGACGCAGTGGGACGACGACCTGGCCGACCGCCTGGTCGAGGCCATCGAGACGCCGGGCTTCGCCCTCCTCGACGTCTGGGAGCTGTGCACCGCCTACTTCGTGAAGGGCAACCGCCTCTCGCGATCCGGCATGCGAGCGCTGATGGAGGAGCGCGCGCTCCGCCCGGGCACGGTGGTGCGCCGCGAGGTCGCCGAGTACGCATCCGCCTACCGCCGAGCCCACCGGACCGATGCGCCGCCGGCGCCTCTTCTGCCACTCCCGGTCGAGCACACCTCCGCCCTCGATCGGCCCTGCACGATCGTCGTCGCGGGCTCCGCCGGCGGCCGGGTCCGCAGCGCCACCCGGCTCGTGGGCGAGGCGGCGGTTCGATGCGGCCTGTGGGCGACCCAGCGGGACGACTACCCGGTCACCGTCCAGACCGGTCACAGCGTGACGGAGCTGCTGCTGGCGCCGACGCCGCAGCCGCTGGCCGCGGTCGACGTCCCGCAGGTGGTCCTCGTGCTGTCCGAGGACGGCCGGCGCCGTGTCGGTGCCATGCTGCGGCGGCTGCCCCCGGAGGCCACGGTCGTCACCGTCCGTGACCTGGTGCCGATCGACACGCCCGCGCAGGTGACGGTGGTCGGTTCCACCCGCGCCGACCGGCGCGAGCCGGCGCTCGCGGTCCTGACGGCCGCGGTCACCCGGCTGGGCATCCTCCCGGTCGAGGCGCTGCGATCCGCCGCGACGGCCGGTCCGCATGCCGAGCCCGACCTCGCGGCCATCGACGGCGGGGCCTCGTTGCCCCTGGCCTGACCTTCGGCACTGGCGCGGCCGCCACGGGCGCGGTCTGCTGGCGGCGACGAAAGGAGGCGATCCGCATGGCGTCACAGCACGGACGGCCGGCCGAGGATCGGGCCTTCGAGGCGGTCGAGATCGCCGCCGCCGGCGCCCTGGGCGTCGGCCTCGGGCTCGCGGTGGGCGGGCCCATCGGCGCGGCGGTCGGCGGCGTGGTCGGCGCGGCCGTCGGCACCATCGGGGCCGAGGCGTTCGAACGCGCGGAGGGCCGGGCCGCCGAGACGACGGACGCGACCGCCGTCACGGACTGAGCGGTCGGGGCCGGATCAGGCCAGTCGCCGCGCCGCCGCGCGCAGCACGGCGAGCGCATCCGTCCGTTCGTGGCCTCCGATCAGCAGCTCCGGCTGCGGGCG
>DASSOH010000106.1:0-37097 GCA_035700865.1 Candidatus Limnocylindria bacterium
CTGCGGCCCGGCGTGACGGTCGCGGTCCCGGCGGCTGCCGTGGGATGGGCGACGCTGACGGCGGAGGAGGGTCTCGAGGTCGTCTGGTGCCTGCCGCCGGCAGAACCGCCCGGCTGAGGTCGACAGGTCAGGGGGCGCGCGGCGCCAGCGATTGCACCAGGTCGGCGGCCGGCAGCACGTACGCGGCGATCGTGATCAGCACGAACGACGGCAGGAACAGCAGCGGCACGATCAGCGAGGCCATCACGCCGATCGACAGTCCGGCCAGCAGCAGCAGGAAGCCGACCTGCAGGGGCCGGGTGAGGACGACCGCCATCGCCAGCCGCGCGATCTGACGGATGGCCATCCCCCTGCGGTCCGGGTCCGAGAGCAGCGTCCAGAAGACGAGGCCGTAAGCGAACGTCGCCGCAGCCACGTAGACCGAGAGGACCATCGAGATGGCGCCGAACAGTCCGCCGAGGGACGGCGCGACCACGACGTTCATGAGCGCGACGAGCAGGATGGCGGCCTGGATCGCACCGAGGCCCAGCTTCACCCAGAACCGCTCGGTCATGCCGTCCACGAACGCGCGGAGGGGCACGACCCGATCGCGCGCGGCCAGCGCCGCGATCCGCGCGAGCCCGGTGGTGAGCGGCGCAATGAGCGGCAGCAGGAGGAGCGCCAGCGGCACGAGACCGGCGACGTAGACGAGGGCGCCGGCCAGCATGGCCCAACCGAGGTTGGTGACCAGGACCGGGAAGATCTCCTCGAACAGCTTCGAGGCCCCGGTGCGCAGCGCGCCGGCCAACGACGGCTGCGGGGGCGGCTCGGCCCCCGCGTCGTCACGGAATGGCACGGGCGATCAGCGGCCGGTGGAGCCGGTCGTGGCGATGCCCTCGATGAAGTACCGCTGGCCCAGGAAGAAGACGATGATCATCGGCACGGTGATCAGGATGCCACCGACCGCCAGCAGCTCGAAGTGCTTCTCGCCGCCGATCGACGGGTTGTCGATGATCGCCTTCAGGCCGCGCGGCAGCGTGAACGTGGCGATGTCGCGCAGGAAGATGAGGGGCCGGACGAGGTCGGTCCACGCCACCTTCAGCTCGAAGATGAACACCACGATCAGTGCGGCGCGGGTCAGCGGCACCGCCACCGACCACCACATGCGCAGGTAGTTCGCCCCGTCGACCCTGGCCGCGTCGAACAGCTCGCGTGGCAGGCCCAGGAAGAACTGTCGCAGCATGAAGATGTAGAACGGCGAGGCGAAGAGGTTGCCCGCCCACAGCGGCACCAGGGTGTTGTTGAAGCCCAGGAAGTCCCAGATCAGGTAGTTCGGGATCATCGTGACCGCGCCCGGCAGCATCATGCTGGCGAGCACGATGCCGAACACGACGCCCCGGAACGGGAAGCGGAAGTAGGCGAACGCGAACGCCACCAACGCCGAGGTGATGGTCACCGTCACCGACGCCAGCACCGTGACCAGCGTGCTGTTCCACGCCCACTGCAGCACGGGCTGTTGGTCCATGAGCCTGGGGTAGTTGTCCCAGCGCCAGACCGATGGCAGCAGGTTGCCGCTGAAGACCTCCGAGCCCGGCTTGACCGAGGCGAAGAAGAGCCAGACCAGCGGGTAGAGGAAGAGGATGGTGAAGAACAGGAGCACCACGCCGAAGCCGACGTTGTACGCCACCCGGCCCCAGTCGATCGGCTCCTTCACGTCCGCGCCGGGCCGGTCGATGGCCCGAGCGTCGGCCGACCGCGCCTCATCGGTTGCCATCGTCACTCGCCCTCGTAGTACACGAAGCGACGGCTGCCGCGCACCTGGATCACGGTGATGACCATGATGACCAGGAAGAGGACCCAGGCCAGGGCCGACGCGTAGCCCATCTTGAAGAACTCGAACGCGTTGCGGAACAGGTAGATCACGTAGAAGAGCGCCGCCTCACCGGCACCCGCGGACTGGCCCTGCTGCTGTCCGAAGAAGATCGTGTAAACCTCGCTGAACATCTGCAGCGAGGCGATGGTGTTGATGACCAGGGTGAAGAACAACGCCCCCGAGATCATCGGCAGGGTGATGTTGCGGAACTGGTTCCAGGCGCCGGCCCCGTCGATGCGGGCCGCCTCGTAGAGCTCGGTCGGGACGTTGCGGAGCGCAGCGAAGTAGATGATGACCGTGTTCCCCACCGTCCAGAGGCTCATCAGGATGATGCCGGGCTTGATCCAGGTCGGGTCGACCAGCCAGCTGGGCCCGTCGATGCCGATGAGGGCCAGGCCCTGGTTCACCAGGCCGTTGGACCCGTTCAGCAGCAGGAGGAAGAGGGTGCCGACGGCGACGGCCGGCGTCACGTTGGGCAGGTAGAACGCGGTTCGGAAGAAGCCCGCCATCTTCCCGCCGACGCGGTTGAGGATCAGCGCCAGGAACAGCGCGATCGCCATCGACAGCGGGACGTGGAAGACCGTGTAGAACGCGGTGTTGAAGAGGGATGTGGCGACCCGCCGGTCGCCCAGCATCGCGACGTAGTTGTCCAGCCCGATGAACGTGATGTCCGGGCGAAGCGGGTCGTAATCGGTGAAGGAGAGGTAGAGGCTCCACAGCATCGGGCCGGCCGTGAAGATGATGAGCCCGATGATCCAGGGCGAAAGGAAGACGAGCGCCCACAGCGTCTCGCGCCGCGTGTTCGGCGTCCACGGAACGCCGCCGACACTCCGGACTTCCTTGCCCTGGACCACCGTGGTCATCTGGAGAGACCTCCCTCGCTACCTCGGTCGCTGACGCGGTCGACCCCTAGCGGGCCGCCGCGTCGATGGCGTCCTGGGCCTCGGCATCGGCGTCGCTCAGCGCCTGCTGGACGTCCGCCTCACCCGAGAGGACCCGGTTGACCGCGTCGGTCAGGGCCTGCTGGAACTCGGCACCGGCCGGGCTCGGCGGGAAGCCGAACGCGGTGTCCTGGCCCTCCAGCACGACCTGCACGGCCTCCTGCAGCGACGGGTAGTCCGACAGATCGACGATGTCATTGAAGATCACGTCGTCCGCCTCGCTGTTGGCGGTGTAGACGCCGGTGTTGGGCAGGCCGTCCGCCTCGCGCTGGTCGGCGCGAGCCTGGGCCGCCGCCACCCACGTGTCCTTCGCCACCATGGTGGTGATGAAGGCACACGCCGCATCCGGGTTGTCCGTGTCGGCCGTGATCGCCCACGAGTTGCCGTCCTGGAGGGTCGTCGTGTTGCCCTCCTGGTCGACGAAGGGCTTGACCGTGATCTCCGCGTCCGGCGAGTTCTCGGCGAGGACGTTCAGGTACCACTGCTCCATCGGCCACGCGCCGATCTGGTCAGCGGCGACCTGGTTGTTCGCGCCGAAGAAGTCCCACGTGTTGCGGAAGTCGGTGAACTCGTTGATGCCGCCGTTGGCCTCGATCAGGCTCTTGCCGAATTCGACCGCCTGGGCAACCTCGGGCGTGTCGAGCAGCGACTCCATGCCGTCGTCGCTGATCACCTGCCCGCCGAGCGCGCGAACCCACATCGACAGGAACTCGGGCAGCTTCGGATCGATGCCGATCCGGGTCAGGCCGCCGTCGTTCTTGACCAGGGCCTCGTTGGCCTGGGCGATCGAATCCCAGTCGCTCCAGTCGACGCTCTCCGGATCCAGGCCGGCGTCCTCGAACGCGGCGTTGTTGATGATCCAGACGCGCGTGTTGTAGAACTCCGGCAGGGCGTACATCTCGCCGTCGACGGTGACCTGGTTCCGGGCGCCCTCGTAGAAGACGTTCGGGTCCAGCCCAGCCTGGTCCATGCAATCGGTGAGCGGCTGCAGGACGCCGCGGGCGATGTACGTGCCGATCTTGTTGCGCGGCAGGTTGACGACGTCGGGGGCGTCGCCGCTGGCGAGCGCCGTCAGGAAGCCCTGATCCTCGAAGCCGCTCTCGCTGAACGTGATGTCCACGTCCGGGTACTGCTCATTGAAGACGTCCACGCGCGTCTTGGCGATGATGTCGCCGGTCTCGTAGCCGAAACCGTACGCGAAGAGCTCACCGCTGGCGTTCATGCCGCCGGTGCCTTCGCCGCCACTCCCGCTGGCCGCGGGCTCCGACCCGGCCGGCTGGCTGCCATCTGGCTCGGACGCGGCAGCGCTCTGCGACTCCCCGGAGGGACCACAGGCGGCCAGGACGAGCATGACGATGGCGAGGACTGGGACGAGTCGTGACCACCTGGTCATTCAGTGCCTACCTCCCATTCGCAACAATCGGTCCCCCTGGATGGGCGACGCTGACTCGGTTGGTTGCGGAATCCGTAGCCTAGCGCCCCACTTCATGCCGCGGGCTGATCCGATGCGACCGAGCACGCGGCGGTCGGGAGCGTGACTGCACGACGGCTGCCAGAACCGACCGATGCCTGCGGAGTCCGCGACGCTTGCCCGCTCACCGGCCGAGGGCCCGGCCGACCTAAGCGTGGACGAGCTGCAGGCCCGCCTGCGACGCCACGGCCAGATCCTGATCCCGTGATGCGGACCGCCTGACCGATCAGGGCAAGAAGGGACGCAGGTCGTCCGCCAGGCGGCGGTTCGCCAGCCGGTCCAGGTCGCGGACGGCGGCGGCGAGCTCACGCGGCGTCGGCCGCGCCCACCCCTGGTCCAGGCACGACCGGTCCAGGGCGCTGCCGATGACGCGCACGACCTCGGCGTCCGCCTCGCTCCCGGCGACCTGGAGCAGCGCGCGACTCCAGGCGGTGTCGGGGTCGTAGGCGGCCGGGTCGGCGAGATACTCGGCCCAGGTGAGCAGCGGCACCAGGGTGGCCTCGCATTCGAGAGCCGGGTTGGCCAGGATGCCGCGAACGTGGCGGTCCAGGTCGGGATCGCGCCCCCGGATCGGCCCGATGCGCAGGTCGCGACCCTGCGCATCGTCGTTGACGGGGTAGTTGTCCCAGACCAGCGGCTCGCGGCGGATGACGCGGGCGACCGTATCGGCCTCCTCGGTGGTCATGGTCCGGACGAACACGTCGGTCCCGGTCCACATGACCTCGACCCCCGGCGGCAGCTCCTCGCCGAGCGTCTCGAGGTACGGCGAGCCCAGGCCGTGGTAGTCGGTCGGCACGAACACCAGGCGCTCGGGCGGCAGGTCCAGCGCGGCCAGCGCGAAGGTCACCAGCCAGGCGTGCGCCTCGGCGAGGGCGGTGAACGGCCCGGCCTTCATGGCGTCGAGCTCGCTGGAGATGTCGTCGGCGAGCAGGACCACGCGCTCGGCACCCATCTCCAGGTAGCTGGCGAGCTTCTCGGCCACCCGGCGGGCGTCAGCCTCGTCGGCGTAGGAGATGCCCAGCGGTCGGAGGCCGATCCACAGCGCGCAGCCGTCCGCGTCACCGGCGAGCGCCAGCCGCTCCAGCTCGTCGCGGCGGGCCTTCGGGTAGGGCCGCCGCCACTCGACGTTCTGCAGCCGGTCCTCCTTGGGAGCGTAGGCGTAGACGTTCATCCCCGCGGCCGCGATCGTCGCTCGCACCCGCTGCCGTTCCGCCGGCTCCCAGAGTCGACCGTAGAACCCCTCGATCACGCCCCTCAGCGCGACGCTCATGCGTCGAAGCGCAGGCCGATGGTGGCCAGCTCCCACGGCCCGAGCTCCAGCTCGACCCATCCGTCGTCGACGGTCAGCTCATCGTCCGGCTCATCGCCGGGCGACTCGGCGAGGTTCAGGCGCACGGCCGAGCGCGCCGGGCGGTACGGCCGCACGCGTCCGCGGCGCGGCTCGGGCGACTCGTTCAGTAGCCGAACGACCAGCTCGTCGCGCTCCTCGGCGCGCTTGACGGCACTCACCTCCAGCTCGCCCTCGACCTCGAGCAGCGAGCTCGCGGGGCCGAGGTCGGGCTGCGGCGGGTTCGGGTCGCGCCGCCACGGATCGGTCAGGGGCCGCAGCCCCGGTGACTCCACCGCGAGGAGGTCGGCGTTGAAGGCGTGCGCCGCGCGGTGACTGCCGGCCTCGCGCCAGCTCCCGGCGTGCGGCACGATGCTGTACTCCGCCGCGAACGGCCCGATCATCTGGGCGTCCGGCGTCGGCATGACCGGGCCGGCGCCCTCGATCCGGCTCAGCAGGTCACCACGGCTCAGGAAGCCGACGGCGCGCAGCAGGGTCAGCGCGATCGTCCCCGTCCCGTCGTCCAGGACCGATGCCTCCGGCAGTCCCCGGTTGGCGATCGTCAGGCCGCGACCATCGGCGTCCACGCTGGTGAAGGCCTGCTGCGGGAACTCGGGCACCGCCGGCTCCGCGCTGCCGCGCTCGACCTGCTCCACCTCGACCGGCCGGTCGACGACGCAGAACGCCGTTTCGGCATGGGAGGTGTCGACCGGCCGGCCCAGCGGGAAGAGCGCGCGCAGGCGATGATCGCCGGCGGGGTTGACGCCGTGGGTGCGGATGTCCAGCCGGGGCACGCCCGCGTGGAGCGTGACGTCGGAGTGCAGCTCGAAGTCGACCAGCTCCGGCGACCGGCTGCGCCGGTCCTCGCTGAGCTGCGCCGGGATCCGCCACCGCCACGTGATGCGCAGGGTGGCGCGCGCCGGGCCGGTCTCGAGCCACGTCAGGGCCGGCCGCACGTCGGAGGTCCGGTACGTCGCATCGCCCAGGGGCCACGAGTAGTTGTACTCGTCGCCGGCGTCGCCGCCGTCCTCGATCACGTTGAGCCCGTCGTAGCGCTCGCCGCTGGTGCGGTCGATGACCGTCAGCGCGCCGCTCGCCGCGTCCACCAGCACCTCCAGGTGCTCGTTCTCCAGGCGCCCCGGCCCCACCGCCAGGCCGCTCGTCCGCGCCGCGCCCTTGTCCCGGGCCACGACGCCCAGGACGGTGTGGTCCAGCGCCCACGGGCGGTTGGCGGCCTCCTCGCGACGCGCCATGGTGTAGCGGCGGTACCCGAGCGACGGCATCTCGGTCGCCACGAAGGCCACCTCGGTCCAGAGCCGGCTCGGCAGTGCCGTGCGTCGCTCGATCACCTGGCGCACCTGGAACGGGACCGCCGCGCCGGTGTCGTCGGCGAGGCGCCAGGTCGCGGGCGAGACCTCGAGCGCTGGATCGACCAGCAGCCGCGCCCCGTCCGTGCGGGTGAAGCCGAGCGGGTTGAAGACGAGGAACGCGCGCGTCTCCTCCGCCAGGTCGTCGGTCAGCAGGCGCGCGGCGAGCCGCTCGCCGGCGCGCAGGGCCAGGAACCGGCCGAGGTCGATGGCCTCCTCGTAGCGGGCGACGTTCTGGCGATGCACCTCGTCGATGGAGCAGCCCGTGATCGAGTCGTGCGGCTGGTTCTGCACCACCAGGCGCCAGGCCGCCCACAGCGAGCTCCGCTCGTACGGCGCGCCGAGCATCCACGACAGCGCCTGGAGCGGCTCCGCGTGCCGCTCGAGCACCGCCTGCGCATCCCGGTTCAGGCGCTTGAGGTAGAGGCGGGTGCTCGTCACGCCGGGGAGCAGGTGGGCCTTGCGCCCGAAGGCGCGGCCCTCGCCCTGCCAGACCACGGAGACGCGGTCGGCATCGCGGCGGACGTCGTCCAGGAAGCCGGCCAGCGACCCCTGCTCGAACGTGATGCCCTCGTCCGCCACCTCGCGGTTGAGCCGCTCCAGCAGGTCGGGAAGGCGGCCGTCGGCCGGGAGGTGGTCACCGCCATAGGGCTGCAGGATCCGGTTGCCGGTCGCGTACGGCCGCAGGTAGCTGACCAGCTCGTCCTGGCGCTCGCGCCAGCGACGCCAGGCCGCGTCATCGGTCAGTGCGCCGTCGGCCGCGTGGCTGACGTAGTACTCGTGCGCCAGGTACAGCGCCAGGATGCGCGTCCCGTCGGGCCCCTCCCACCAGAACTCGGTCTGCATCTCCTCCGGGAAGCGGCCGCGCGAGTGGATGCGCGGGTAGTACGGCTGCCCGTCGACGGGTGGCGCGAGCAGGTCGACCGAGTTCGGGTCCGCGCCCTGCCCCGGGGGCGGTGCCCCGAACCCGCGCCACACGACCGCGCCGTCGATCCCGAAGCCGGCCAGGATCTGTGGCAGCTGCGCGGCGTGGCCGAACTGGTCCGGCAGGTAGCCGACCGGCGTGATCGGGACGTCGAGGGCCTCGCACACGCGGCGGCCGAGCCACAGGTTGCGGACGGCGGACTCGCCGCTCGGGATGAGCGTGTCGGCCAGCACGTACCACGGCCCGACGTGGATCCGCCCCTCGCGGATGCGCCGGACCAGCCGCTCGCGATGCTCCGGCCGCAGCTCGAGGTAGTCCTCCAGCATGACGGCCTGACCGTCGAGGACGAATGTCGTGAAGCGATCGTCGGCGTCGATGATGTCCAGCAGCCGATCGATCAGGTCGGCCAGGCGGACGCTGAAATCGCGACGCGTGGTCCACCACTCACGGTCCCAGTGGGTGTGGTGGTAGACGGTCACGGTCAGCGGGGCGTCGGGATCGGCGTGGTGGAGGTTCCGGGGATGGTCGAGGGCAGGTCGAGTGGTCATCCCCTCGATCCTAGGCGACCGCTTCTGCGAAGGAGCGGTCCAAAAGCGCGAGAAGCGGCATGGTGATTGCTCACGGGTCGGGTTCGTGATCCCCCGTACCGCGTCGCATCCTGCCATGCTGCCTCACCCCGATTCCCGTCTCCTGCCCGTCGGACCGGGCGCCGCTCCGACCTTCGCCAGCGACCCGGAGGCGTGGTTCGGTTGGATCGACGCCCTCCTCAGCGCGGCGCCGGAGCGCGTTCGCGAGATCGGTCCGGTCGAGCCATGGGCCGACCGCGAGGGGCACCGCTGGCGCATCGTGGCCACCCACGACGGTCCGGAGATCCGTCCCGGGCTGGAGAACCCCTTCCTCGTCACCGGCGAGCTGCCCATCATCACGGCGCTGCTGGTCACGCCCACCCACCTCGGGGCGGAGGTCACCATGCGCCGATGGCGGCAGGTGATGTGGGTCCCGGTCGGGAGCGTGCGGGTCTACCACCTCGGCGTGGCCATGCTGGCCCGGTACGAGCTGCCGCATGAGGCCATCGACCGCATCCCGCCCGACGTCTGGCGCGACGCCGTCCGCCGCTGGCGCGAGCACTACGCCCTACCGGCCGATGCCGACGCGCCCCCCGCCTCGCGGATCGGCGCACGCGGGCGCCTCAGCGACTGAGCGGGATCGCCCCGGCCGCGGCGCGGCTGACCCACGCGCGGGCGATTCGGCCGGTCCGCCGTCCGTACGCGTCGATGATGCCGGCGGCCGCGGATGCGGCGGCGTCCGCGTCCACCAGGCTCACCGTGCAGCCCCCGAAGCCGGCGCCGGTCATCCGCGACGCGACGACCCCGGGCGTTGCCGAGGCGATCTCCACCAGGACGTCGAGCTCCGGGGTGGAGACCGCGAAGTCCTGGGCGAGGCTGCGGTGAGAGTCGGCGAACAGCGACCGGAGCGCCCGGCGGTCGTCCCGGCGCAGCGCCTCGCGTGCCGCCAGGACGCGCGCGTTCTCCGTGACCACGTGCCTGGCGCGCCGCAGCAGCGATCCGCGGAGGCGGGCGGGCTCCAGCTGGTCGATGGTCACGTCACGCAGGCTGAGCACGCCCAGGCTGGCTGCGGCGGCCTCGCACTCCTCGCGACGGCGGTTGTAGTCGCCCGCGGTCAGCTCCCGCCGCTGGCCGGAGTCGACGACCAGGATGCGCAGCCCGTCCGGCACCGGGACCGGCTCCATCTCGAGGCTGCGACAGTCGATGAACAGCGCGGCATCGGCCACTGCCGCCGCCGATACCAGCGGGTCCATGATCCCGCTGCGGACGCCGACGTGGTGGTTCTCGGCCCGCTGGCAGACCCCGGCGAGGTCCACCGCGCGCATCGGCTCCGGGGACAGGGCCAGCGCCAGGGCCACCTCGAACGCCGCGGACGACGACAGCCCGGTCCCCGCCGGCACGTCCGAGGACACGTGGCCCACCAGGCCGCGCGGCGAGCGGTTCCCGTCGAGCAGCGCTCGCACCACGGCGGTGGCGTGGCGGCCCCATCCCTCCATCGGCCCCTCGCCGGTCGCCGGGTCGATCTCGACCTGGCCCGGATACGCGTCGGACGTCAGCCGCACGATCCCCGGAGACGGCCGTCCGCGGATGACGGTCTGCAGCTCGAGGGCCACCGGCAGCACCAGGCCGTCGTTGTAGTCGGTGTGCTCGCCGATGAGGTTCGCGCGCCCGGGGGCACGCGACACGACGGGGTCCTGGGCGTCGTCAGGGGCCGATACCATAGGCGCCCCATGCTAGCGACGTCCTGAGCTGATGCGCCCGCGTCGCGGTCGCCTCGCCGACGGCCGCACCATCCTCTACTTCGACGATGCGACGAGCCCCGGCCGCGGCGACCCGCCGCCCGATCGGCGCGCGCTCGACCCGCCGCCGCCGCCCGGCGAGCTGCGATACGACGCCCTGCTCGACGAGTGGATCATCCTCGCCGCCCACCGGCAGGCCCGAACGTTCCTCCCTCCGGCGAGCGAGTGCCCGCTGTGTCCGAGCCGTGGCACGACGCTGACCGAGGTCCCGGCGCACGACTACGACGTGGTGGTCTTCGAGAACCGATTCCCCTCGCTGCCCGCGGCCGTCGTGCCGGACGGACCGCCGGTCGGTCGCGCCGAGGTCATCTGCTACTCCAGCGACCACGAGGCCTCGTTCCCGACCCTGTCCGACGAGCGGCTGGACACCATCGCCGCCGCCTGGGTCGAGCGCAGCGCCGCGCTGAGCGATGACCCGGGCACGGCCGCGGTCTTCGTGTTCGAGAACCGCGGCGAGGAGATCGGCGTCACGCTGCACCATCCGCACGGCCAGGTCTACGCCTACCCGTTCGTCCCGCCCCGGCTGGAGCGCATGCTCGCGGCCGCGGATCGCCATCGGGACGCCGCTCGCGGGGCCTGCCTGGGCTGCGACGTGCTGGCCGATGAGCTGCGCGACGGCCGGCGGATCCTGGTGGCCGGCTCGACCGCCGTCGCGTACGTGCCGCGCGCGGCGCGCTGGCCGTACGAGGTGCACGTCGTTCCGCGCCGCCATGTCGGGCAGCTGGCGGAGCTGGAGCCGGCGGAGCTGGCCGAGCTGGTCCGGCTCCACGCCGACGCGCTGGCGCGCCTGGACCAGCTGTTCGGCCGCGAGGTGCCCGCCATGTCGGGCTGGTTCGCCTCGCCGGCGCGGGCCGAGGGCACGCCGCTGCACCTGCGTCTCGAGGTCGTCTCCCCGCAGCGCGACGCCGGGAAGCTGAAGTACCTGGCGAGCAGCGAGTCGCTGATGGGAGCCTTCATCGGTGACGTGGCGCCGGAGGACGCCGCCGAGCGGCTGCGCTCGGTCCCCGGACGCGGGGGTCGCTGACCCGCGCCCGCGGTGGCGCGGCCCGGGAACGAGCGAGGCCCGCCGTTGCGGCGGGCCTCGATGCGTCGGTCCGGTGGTCGGTCAGGCCGGCGAAGGCGCCGTGCCGGGCCGCGGGCGCTTGCCCTCGACCTCCGGCTCGACCTCCTCGGTGACGCCGTCGCCCCCGGTCGCCTCCGCGCCGATCTTGCGTGGCGTCGGCGTGCCGGTGCGCGGGGGCAGGACACCTTCGAACAGCGCCTCGAACTCCTCGTGTTCGATCGTCTCCTTCTCGACGAGCAGCGAAGCCAGCCGATCCAGCACCTCGCGGTGCGTGGTCAGCGCCTCCCTCGCCCGCGCGAAGGCGTTGTCGATGATCGAGCGGACCTCGGCGTCGATCTTCGCGGCGACCTCGTCCGAGTAGTTGCGCTGCTCGCTGATCTCGCGGCCAAGGAAGACCATCTCGTCCTTCTTGCCGAAGGCGAGCGGTCCGAGCTTCTCGCTCATCCCGTACTGCGTGACCATCGCGCGCGCCAGGCCGGTGGCCTTCTCGATGTCGTTCGAGCTGCCGGTCGTCGTATCGCCGAAGACGATCGTCTCCGCGACGTTGCCGCCCAGCATGCCGGCGATCTTGTCCTCGAACTCCGACTTGGAGTGGAGGTATCGGTCCTCCGATGGCAGGCTCATGGTGTAGCCGAGGGCCATGCCGCGGCTGACGATCGTGACCTTGGTGACCGGATCGCACTTCGGGAGCACGCGCTGCACGACGGCGTGACCGCCCTCGTGGTAGGCGATGATCTCCTTCTCCTCCTCGGTGATGATCCGGCTTCGCCGCTCCGGGCCGGCCACGACCCGATCGATCGCCTCGTTGAACTCGGCCATGCCGACCGACTTCTTGTTGCGGCGTGCGGCGAGGATGGCCGCCTCGTTGACGAGGTTGGCGAGGTCCGCGCCGCTGAACCCGGGCGAGCGGCGCGCCAGCGCCTCGATGTCCACGGTCTTGTCGAGCGGCTTGCCCTTGATGTGGACGTTGAGGATCTCCTTGCGGCCCTTGATGTCCGGGCGGTCGAGGACCACCTGGCGATCGAAGCGGCCCGGGCGCAGCAGCGCCGGGTCCAGCACGTCGGGGCGGTTGGTGGCGGCCACCACGATCACGTTGGTGTTCGTGTCGAAGCCGTCCATCTCGACCAGGATCTGGTTGAGGGTCTGCTCGCGCTCGTCGTGCGAGCCGCCGAGGCCGGCACCGCGCTGGCGCCCCACCGCGTCGATCTCGTCGACGAAGACGATGCACGGCGAGTTGCGCTTGGCCTGCTCGAACAGGTCACGGACGCGGCTGGCACCGACGCCCACGAACATCTCGACGAACTCCGAGCCGGAGATGCTGAAGAACGGCACCCCCGCCTCACCGGCCACGGCGCGGGCCAGGAGGGTCTTGCCGGTGCCCGGGGGGCCGACCAGCAGCACGCCGCGCGGGATGCGCGCGCCGAGCGAGTTGAACTTCTCGGGGTACTTGAGGAACTCGACGACCTCGGTCAGCTCCTGCTTCGCCTCGTCGACGCCGGCGACGTCGTTGAACGTGACCACGGTCTTGTTGCCCAGGAACATGCGCGCGCGGCTCTTGCCGAAGCTCATGGCCTGGTTGTTGGTGCCCTGGGCCTGCCGCATCATGAAGAAGATGAAGCCGCCGATCAGGAGCACGGGGAGGAGCGCGGTGATGAGGAGCGTCAGGATCCCGCCCGCGGCGCTCTCCTCCTGCACGGTGAACTTCTCGCAGTTGAAGTCACCGGAGGCGGCGTCCGAGCAGCCGAGATCGGCGTACACGTTCGTCAGCTCCGAGGGGGCAACCGCCGTTCGCTCCTGGCCACTGTTCAGGACCGCGTTCAATCGCTGGCCCTGCTGGGTGATGGACTTGATGTTTCCGTCGCGGGCATCGGCGAGCATCTCGCCGTAGCCATAGTCGGCGCTCTGGCTGCCGTCGCCCATGAACGTCCACAGCACGGCCAGTCCGAAGACGGCCAGGACGACGAGCACGACGCTGTTGCGAACGATGCGGCTGGTCAAGGTAGGTCTACTTTCGCCTCCGTGGTGACGACGCCGGCCGACGGCCGTCGCCGGCCCTCGACATGCACGTCGCGGGCCGAATCAGTATACGGTCGCGCCGGAACCCGAACAAACGTCCGAATCCGCGTCGCACCCCTGCATACGGACCCCGTGTCGGAGCGGCTCACTCGACCCGATCGAGCAGCCTGATCCGGCGCTGCCTGACCGATGCGCGCCGCCCCCGGCCGAGCTCGATCGTGACCCCGCCACGCGGTCCGGCTGCCGCCTCCAGGAGCGCCTCGACCCGATCGGCCGGCGGCGCGGGGTCGCCGATGGCGAGGCGCAGCACGCGTCGCCCCAGGGCCGCGGGCGGCGGGTCGCGCCAATCCAGGGACCCGTCCGGCGCGCGCCGCCGGTCCAGCTCGGCGGCGGCCAGCTGGTCCAGCAGCGCGTCGTCGTCGGCCGCCAGGCGCGCGAACTGACCGATGCGGTCCACCGCCCCGGGACGCAGCTCCTCGAGGAGCGGCAGCAGCTCGCCGCGGACCCGGTTGCGGAGGTATCGGCCGTCGTCGTTCGTCGGGTCCTGGAGGCTGGCGATGCCGGCCGATTCGAGGCGCGCTCGCAGCGTTCCGCGGCGCTCGGACAGGAGCGGCCGGATGATGTGGCCGCGCCTCGCCGGGATGCCACGAGCGCCGGCCAGCCCGGCACCCCGGATCAGGTTCAGGAGAACGGTCTCCGCCGCGTCGTCGGCCGTGTGGCCGGTCGCGATCCAGCCGGTCCCGCCGGCCACCTCAGCAAGGAAGCGGTAGCGCGCCTCGCGGCCGGCGTCCTCGAGCGAGCGGCCTTCGGCGGCCGCCAGCCGCGCGACGTCGACGCGGCGGAGCTCGGCCGGGAGTCCCAGGGCGGCGGCCGCATCGGCGACGAAGGTCGCGTCGGCCGCGCTGTCGGGGCGGAGCGCGTGGTCGAGGTGCGCCACGGTGAGGCGCCACGCGACCGCATCGGTCTGGCATGCGTGGGCGGCGCCATGCAGCAGCGCCATCGAGTCGTGGCCGCCGGAGACGGCCAGGATGAGCGACGCGTCGTCGGGGATGCCGAGGGCCCGCGCGCCACGCACCACGGCACGGGCCAGGTCGTCGAGGGGGGTGGGATTGGTAGCGGAGGGCGGATTCGAACCACCGACCAAGGGCTTATGAGTCCCCTGCTCTACCACTGAGCTACTCCGCCACGCGGTCCGACGATTCTAGCGTGGGCGTCCGAATCGCTCCAGTTCCTCAGGGCCGACGGCGGGAGATCGCTAGCTGTCTCCCGATGACGCCTATCCTGCGCGAGGAGCCTGTGCGGGCCGACACCTGCCTCCTGCGGACCGATACGCCCGCTCCGGGCCTCCGTTCGGTCGATCCCGGCAGATAGCCGTCGCTGGCTGGCAGGTACGAGCCTAGGTGCCACGCAGGAACAGCATCTCGGCGCCGATGGGCACGAACCCCGCGGCCAGGAAGGCACGGAGCGAGGCCGCGTTCCCCGGGCGACCGGTGGCCGCGGACTCGGATCGGCCGTCGACGTGATTGCCAGCGCCCCGCGGTCCTAGTCGCCGTGCTCCACAGCGTACAGGTGCAGGGGTTGGACCAGCCCCTTGAGTTGCTGTTCGCCTCGGTCTTCGAATCGGACGTGCGCGCCTTCCGCGATGATTCGCGTCACCGTCGTCGTCAGGATTTCGTCGGGCGAGGCGGCTGCCATCACCCGTGCGGCCGCGTGCACCGCCAGACCGGCGACGTCGGTTCCCACCATCTCCACCTCGCCGGTGTGAACACCGACGCGAAGCGAGAGCTCGATGGCCCGCACGGCGTCGCGCATGGCGAGTGCCGCGAGCAGGGCGGCGCCTGCCGCGTCGAAGACGGCAAGGAACCCGTCGCCAGTGGTGTCGATTTCGCGTCCGCCGAAACGCTCGAGCTGCCGACGCACCACGCGATTGTGCTCAGCCAGCCGCTGCTTCCACTCGGCGTCACCCACGCGCCCGGCAAGCTCGGTCGAGGCCACGATGTCGCTCATCAGGATCGACGCGACCATCCGCGATCGGGACACCGGAAGGCCGAAGTCACCGGCATTGCCGGCGATGTCGATGAGTACGACGCGCTCGCTTCCGATCACCCAGGCATCGTGACCGGGCGGAATGTCCATCACGTCGTTCGGCCCGAATGTCGCCATCTCACCATCGTCCATCTCGACCGCGAAGCGTCCCTCGAGGAGAAGGTGGAGATGGTGGATCTGGCACGAGGCGGTGCCCACGGAAGGCCGGATGTCAAAAGACCACCGCCACCCGGGCTCCAGCACGGCGCGCCCGATGACGAGGGTCCCGAGGTCGATCGAGACGCCGATGCCATGCGGGAATCGGCGCTGGTCATCCGCCTCGCCCAGGTTCTTGCGGCGAATGGTCACCGCTGCGGATCCCGGTGCGCAGCCCGTGCGCGACGCCCCGGCGTCACCGGCCAGATCACGCGCGCCACGTGATGCTCATTCGGCCCCTACGCCGCCGCCACGCCCGACGCCGGCTGGTCGCCCGCACCGATCGTGCCTGGATCGTCGCCGGCGATCACACCGTCGCGCATCCTGATGATCCGGTCGCAGGCCGCGCCAACCTCCGGATCGTGGGTGACCAGCAGAAGGGTCTGACCCCGCTCCCGGTTGAAGCCGCGGAGCATGGCGAGCACCTCGGTGCTCCGCTTCGAATCCAGGTTGCCGGTTGGCTCGTCGCCGAGCAGGAGCTTTGGAGCATTCACCAGTGATCGGGCGATCGCGACCCGCTGCTGCTCGCCTCCGGACAGCTCACTGGGCCGGTGGTCCGACCGTCGATCCAGGCCAACCCATCCGAGCGCCTCACGAGCCTTCCGACGCGCGTCGCGAGCGGAGACGCCCGCGTACTCCCCGGCGAGGGCCACGTTCTCCACGGCGGTAAGGGTGGGGACCAGGTTGTAGCTCTGAAACACAAACCCCATCTCGGTAGCCCGAACGCGGGTGCGTTCCCGATCCGAGAGTTGCGTCATGTCGCGACCGTCGATCCTCAGACGCGGCTCGGCACCGTTGCGGTCGGGGGCATGGAGCAGCCCCAGGATGTGCATCAGCGTGCTCTTCCCGGATCCGGACGGTCCCATGATCGCGACCATCTCGCCCGCTTCGATGTCGATGTCAACGCCACGCAACGCCTCGACGGTGTTTCGGCGACTCAGTTGATACGTCTTGCGCAGGTTGCGCCCTTCGAGAAGTGCCACGATTCCCCTACTCGTACCGCAACGCCTGCACCGGATCGAGCCTCGCGGCGCTCCAGGCAGGGATGACTCCCGCCAGCATGCCAAGGATGGTGCTGAACGCCAATGCGAAGGCCGCCGTGCCGAGCGTGAGCTCGAACAGGACCGTCCCCGAGTTGCGGCCTGCCTCGTTGGCGACACTGATGACCAGGGCGCCGAGCGCCAGACCGATGAGACCCCCGATCAGGCCGATGAGACCGGCCTCGAGCACCAACTCGCGCACCACGCGTCCGCGGCTGCCTCCGATCGCGCGCTTGATGCCGATCTCTCGGGTGCGTTCCTGGACTGACATCGCCATGGTATTGATGACCGACAGTCCACCCACCACCAGGCTGATGGCGGCCACGCCGACGATGATGGCGTTAAGGATCGACACGGAGGATCCGACCTGCTCATCGAACTCGGCCCCGGTGAGCGTGGCGACGTTGTCGACGCTGGCCTCGATCCGCTCCGCGACCACGACCGGATCTTCGTCACTCGCGGGGTAGACCACGATCTGGCTGACGACGTCCGTACCAAGCTGATCCGCCACGACCGCCGGCAGCTCCTCCGCATACAGCTGCTGGCCGATCGCCAGCGGCACGTAAGCCGTCGTGTCCGGGGCGGTGAGCGTCGGTGCGAGGACGCCGACGACCTCGAACTCGCGTCCTCGGACATCGATCCTGTCTCCGGCAGCGGCGCCGAGCTTCCGGGCAAGGTCGGATCCCAGCACGACCACCGACGAGCCTTCATCGGAGGCGTTCAGCCCGCGACCCTGGGCGTAGGAGAGATCGAACTGCTCGTACTGCTCGTCGACGGGCGGACCGCCCACGATCGACTCAGACGAGCCCATGGTCATCCCGGTCGTCGTCGGATCGAAGACGAGGGACACCTGCGGGACCGCGAGGGCCACGCCGTCCACCGCACTGACCTCATCCGCCACTGACGCCGCGAGCGGAGCGCCAAGCATCCCCGATGCGTCGGACGCATCCGTGACGATGACCTTGTCGGCGTAGTACTCGCTGCCGCCCTCCACCAGCGAGTTGATCTTGTTCGCCATCGAGCTGAACACCACCAGCGCCCAGATGCCGATGGTGATGCCCAGGATGGTCAGGGCGGTGCGTACCTTGCGCCGCGAGAGGTTTCGAAGAGCGCGCACCATGATTCCCCCGTGCAGGTCAAGCGGCGGCGCCAGGACGGCTCGGGAAACCGCGCTCGGTCGCGCGGGAGTCTAGCAGCTCCGAATTCCCGGTGCGCGACCGGTCCCGGGGGATGGTCCCCGTCGGGCGGCGCCACCGCTATGCGCGCACCTCCTGTCGCAGGAAGACGATGTAGCTCGCCACGAAGCACAGGACCATGGCGGCGAGCAGTCCGACGACCTGGGGCCATACGATCAGCAGGCTCTGCTGGAGCGAGAGCTGCGTGGGGATCTGCTGGCTGAGCTGGATCGCCTCCGCCAAGCCGGGCACGACCACGGCCGTGGCGCCGGGATTCAGCAGGGCCAGCGTCGCCTGCGCGTACACCGTCCCGGGGTTCACGATGCTCAGCTGCTGTTGCAGCTGGGCGTGCCGCAGGGCGGCCTCGGTGCCCACGGAGCCGGTCATCGGGTCCAGGAAGCCGGCGATCAGCTGGGCCAGCAGCACGCCGAACAGGCTGAGCGCCAGCCACAGGCCGATGGCGATCAGCGCCGAGGTGGCCGCGCGCCGGCTCAGCACCGAGCAGAGCATGGCGATCGCCAGCCAGAGGCCGATGTAGAGGATGGTCACGACGACCCAGGCGATCATCCTGGCCACCTCGCCCACGCTCGGCACGATCCCCAGCCGGACGATCCCGAGCCCGGCCACCAGCATCGCCATGCTGACCACGGCGACGGCGATGGCGGCCAGACCGGCGACGAACTTGCCGTTGATCAGGTCGTCGCGATGGATCGGGTGCGAGAGCAGACGGGCCAGCGTGCCCTGCGCCCGCTCCCCGTTGATGGCGTCGAAGCCGAACGCGATGCCGAGGAGCGGTGCCACGAACCCGACCAGGCCGACGAACGACGGCACCGGATCGGCACCCAGCGTGAAGAGCGCCAGGAACAGGGCCGCGGCGCCGCTGGCCTGCTCGGCCGCGTCGCGGATCGCGCCGGAGGTGGCGTAGACCGGTGCCAGCGCCGCCAGCCCCAGGATGGCGAGCAGGACGGCGAAGCGCAGGCTGGTCAGCGTCTCGGACAGCTCCTTGCCCGCGACCACCAGCCAGCCGGGGCCGCGGCGTCGCAGCCACTCGGTGTCGGCGGCCGCCGTCACGGCGGCGACGTCAGGCTGCGCGGCCATCGGTCGTCTCCTCCGCGCTTGCCCGGCGCACGATCCGGCCGTACGCCTCGTCCAGGTCGATCCCCGGCTCCCCGGCCTGCGCGGCGACCTCGGCCACCGTTCCCTCGGCCAGCAGCCGGCCACGCCAGAAGATGCCGACGCGGTCGCAGAGGCGCTCGACCTGGGCCAGCAGGTGGCTCGACAGCAGGACGCCCACGCCGCGCTCCGCGACCAGCTGGCGGATGAGGGCCAGTAGCTCCGCCACGCCGGCCGGGTCGATGGAGGTCGTCGGCTCGTCCAGGATCAGGATGGCCGGGTCCTTGAGCAGCGCATCGGCGATGCCCAGCCGCTGGAGCATGCCGCGCGAGTAGCCGCCGGTGGGTCGGTCGGCGGCATCGGCCAGGCCGACGTGATCGAGCGCCTCGACGATGAGCGCCTCGCTGGCGTCGCCCGGCAGGCCGTTCAGCGCCGCCGTGTAGCGCAGGTTCTCGCGACCGGTGAGGCGCCCGTAGAAGCCGACGGCGTCCGGCAGGTAGCCCACGTGGCGCTTCACGTCCAGGGCGCGACGCGCCGGGTCCAGCCCGAGGACGCGCGCCGTTCCCTCCGTCGGCTCCGTCAGCCCCAGCAGCATCAGGATCGTCGTGGTCTTGCCGGCCCCGTTCGGGCCCAGCAGCCCGTACACCTCGCCGGCGCGGACGGTCAGGTCGAGATGATCGACCGCGACCAGGTCGCCGTAGCGCTTGGTCAGGCCCGCCGTCTCGACCAGCGCGGGCGCGCCCGCGTCGGGTGGCCGGGTGGACTCGCTGGCCATCGCCTCACCGCCGCCCGTAACGCCGGAAGACCCAGACGAGCCCGCCGAGCGTCAGCACGATCAGCGCGATGCCCACGATGGTCCAGACCGGCGGCGTTTCCACCGTCACGCGGATGTCCATCGACTCGTTCGCGCCCTCGGCGCCGGCCTTCAGCGTGACGACGTAGTCGCCGGCCACCGCGTTCTGCGACGGGACGATGTGCGCGGTGGCGGTCGCCGTCTCGCCCGGCGCCAGCTGGTCGACCGCCTCCGGATCGAAGGTGACCTCCCAGTCCGAGGGACCGCTGCCGCTCAGCGCGATGCTCGTGATCGGCGACGTCCCGGTGTTGGCGATGACCACGTCCACGTCCTGGTTTCCACCGGCCGTGGCGGTCGTGTTGAGGCGCTGGTCCGAGGTCGTGAACTGCATGTCGACCTTGCCCGTCACCTCGGCCGCGAGGTCCAGGGTCGCGCCCAGGTCACCGGAGACCGCGTCCACGCGCAGCGGGTACTGGCCGGAGGCCACGTCCGCGGGCGGCGTGGCCTGCACGGTGAGCCGCTTCGAGCCGCGCGCGTCGATGGTCACGCTGGCCGCCCGCGCCTCTCCCTCCGGCCGCACCTCGACCGTCCAGCCCTGCGGCGCGGTCGCGTTGAGGGCCAGGGTCAGTTGCTGGGGCGTGTCGTTCTCGAGGTTGACGCTGAACTCGAAGGTCTGGTCGGCCGTGCCGCGCTGCGACGGGAACTCGGTCGTGAGACGAACGGCTCCGCCGCCCTCGACCACGATCGCGATGTCGATCGGCAGCCGCGCGCTCTGGTCGCCGGCGGTCCCCACGACCGTGATGGTCGTCATCCCGTCGGCTGCGTCATCGGGGACGTTGACGTCCAGCGCCAGCGCCGGCGGCGTCGACGGGTCGGCGTAGACCGTGCTGACCTCCCGCCCGCCGCCGCGGAAGGAGGCGGTCCAGCCGTCGGGCAGGCCCTCCAGCGACAGGTCGACGCGAGCGGCGGCATCGGCCTTCACCGTCAGGTCGAAGCTGACGGTGGTGCCGGGCTGCGCGGAGACCGCGGGGTACGGCGTCGAGATCTGGAGACCCGCCTGCGCCCGCGCGGGCATCGGCGGCGCCACCAGGGAGAACAGCAGCAGGGCCAGGGCGGCCAGGGCGGGCAGGCGAACCCCGGCCCCGGCCCGCAACGATGTCATGAGGCTCCTCCGACTCGTCCAAACCGTTCCGTGGATCGGCCCGGGCACACGCGGATGGCTCGGGTCGCTGACAGCGGCGGAACGTACCGCCGCGCGCTGAACGCGACATAGCGATTTGGTGAAGAGTTCTTTGCGCCTCCGGCCATCGGCTGCCGCCGGGGACCCTCGGTCGCCGCTGAAGCGCTTCGCGGGCGGGGCTAGCATGGGTTCCCGACCACAGGAGGCACCATTGACCGATACCTCGCAGAACGACTGGGATCCCCGAAGCCCGGCGGTGCTCGCGGACCAGCGAGCGGCCTACGACGAGATGCGCGACCGCTGCCCGGTGGCCCACTCGGACTTCATGGGCTGGTCCGTGTTCCGGCACGCCGACATCGCCCGCGTCGTCGACGATCCGGCCACCTTCAGCAGCGCGTCGCGCCACATCGCGATCCCCAACGGCATGGATCCGCCGGAGCATGCGCGCTACCGCGACGCCATCGCCCCGAGCTTCTCCGAGGAGCGGCTCGCCGCGCTGGAGCCCCGCTGCCGGGCCATCGCCGCCGAGCTGATCGAGCCGATGCTCGCGCAGGACAGCGCCGAGCTCCTGGGCGAGTTCGCCGAGCCGTTCGCGCTGCGCACGCTGTGCGCCCTGCTCGGCTGGCCCGAGTCCCTGTGGGAGTGCCTGGGCGGCTGGACCCATGGCAACCAGCAGGCGGCCTTCAGCCGCGATCCGGCCGCCGGCCGCGCGCTCGCGAAGCTCATCACCGAGCACGTGCAGGCCAATCTCGACCAGCACCGAGACGCGGACCACGCGCCGCGCGACGTGACGGACGCCCTCCTGGCGACCGCGGTGGACGGCGCTCCGCTCACCGATGAGCAGATCGTGAGCGTGCTGCGCAACTGGATCGCCGGCGAGGGCACCGTGGCGGGCGCCATCAGCCTGGCGGTCCTGCACCTCGCGCAGGACGTGGAGCTGCAGCGTCGCCTGCGGGACGATCCATCGCTCATCCCCCAGGCGGTCGAGGAGCTGCTCCGCGTCGACGACCCGCTGGTGGCGAACCGTCGCACCACGACCCGCGCGGTCGAGATCGGCGGGCGCCAGGTCCCGGCCGGTGCGCCCATCTCCCTGATGTGGATCGCCGCCAACCGCGACCCGGCGACGTTCGAGAACCCCGAGGCGGTCGACATCGGCCGCGACACCTCCGACAGCCTGGTCTGGGGCCGCGGCGCGCACCTGTGCCTGGGGGCGCCCCTGGCGAGACTGGAGCTGCGCGTGGCGATCGAGGAGCTCCTCGCCCGGTCCAGCGCCTTCGAGGTCGCCGGCGAGGTCCGACGATCCGTCTATCCGAGCGACGGATTGGCGTGGTTTGGCATCCGGATCGCTAGAATGGGTGGCGAACAAGCCTGACTGTGGAAGCCGACTCCCGGGCGCCGAGCGCCCGGTGACGCGCGGCCGGTCGACTCACATAGGCGCCGTCGGTGGGCCCGGGGCCCACGGACGGCGGACGCAAGGAGGAGACCGTGGCCACCACGCAGCTGCGCAGCAAGCCGTCCAGCCTGACCGCGACGTACCGCAACCTTTCGACCGCCGAGCTCTACGAGCACGCCATCCGCACCGGCGAGGGCATCGTCTCGGCCCACGGCTCGCTGGTCGTGCGGACCGGGAAGCACACGGGCCGCTCCCCGAAGGACAAGTTCGTCGTGCGCGAGCCATCGTCGCAGGACACGGTCTGGTGGGGCGAGATCAACCAGCCGATCAGCGAGGAGCACTACGACCGCCTCCGGACGCGACTGATGCGCCACGTCGCCGACCGGCCGGTCTACAGCCAGGATCTCTACATCGGCGCGCAGCCGGAGCATCGGCGCAGCCTCCGCGTCTTCACCGAGACGGCGTGGGCCAGCATCTTCGCCCGCAACCTCTTCCGGCGTCCCCCGGCGGAGGACCTCGACGGCTTCGCGCCGAACTTCACGATCATCGACGTCCCCTCCTTCAAGGCCGATCCGTCGACGGAGGGCGTCCGCTCCGAGACCGCCATCCTGGTCCACCTGAAGCGGATGGAGATCATCATCGTCGGGACCGAGTACGCCGGCGAGATCAAGAAGTCGGCGTTCACGGTCATGAACTACCTGCTCCCCGACGAGGGAGCGCTGCCGATGCACTCCTCGGTCAACGTCGGCCGCGACGACGATCCCGCGCTGTTCTTCGGCCTCTCCGGCACCGGCAAGACGACCCTCTCGGCCGACCCGGAGCGGTCGCTCATCGGCGACGACGAGCACGGCTGGGGTGCCGATGGGCTCTTCAACTTCGAGGGCGGCTGCTACGCCAAGACCATCCGCCTCTCGCCGATGTACGAGCCGGACATCTTCGCCACCACGCGCCGGTTCGGGACGATCCTGGAGAACGTGGACCTCGACGAGCGGACCCGCGAGCTGGATCTCGACTCCGAGCGATTCACCGAGAACACGCGCGGCGCCTACCCGCTGGAGTTCATCGGCAACGCCGATCCCACCGGCATGACGACGCATCCGCGCAACGTCGTCTTCCTGACCGCCGATGCGTTCGGCATCCTGCCGCCCATCAGCCGCCTGACGCGCGACCAGGCCCAGTACCACTTCATCAGCGGCTACACCGCCAAGCTGGCCGGCACCGAGATCGGCGTGACCGAGCCTCGCGCGACGTTCTCCGCCGGCTTCGGCGCCCCGTTCCTGCCGCGACATCCCGGCGAGTACGCCCGCATGCTGGCCGAGCGCCTCGAGCGCTTCGACGTGCCCGTCTGGCTGGTGAACACCGGCTGGACCGGCGGTCCGTACGGCGAGGGGCACCGGATGCGGATCGACCACACCCGCGTCATGGTGCGCGCCGCGCTGTCGGGTGCCCTGGCGGACGTGCCCTACGAGCTGGACCCGATCTTCGGCGTCGAGGTGCCGACCGTCGTGCCCGGCGTTCCCTCCGAGGTCCTTCGGCCGCGTGATACCTGGGCCGACCCGTCGGCCTACGACGCCAAGGCCCGCGAGCTGGCCCGGATGTTCGCCGCCAACTTCGAGGCGTACCACGACGGCGTCCCCGAGGAGGTCCGGGCCGCTGGCCCTCGCGCCGAGTAGGCGCGTCCGGCACGCCACGGATCCAGGCGATCACGCGAGTGACCGCCGTTTCACCCGAGTGAGGCGCGCCGTGCGGTTCGTTCACTCGGATCGTCGGACGGCCGCACGAGATGCGCGGTGCGGAGTCCCATGTGCTGGCGGATGACCACCCGAGTGCACGAACGCGGCGCGAGACGCCGCGGCCGTGCAGGGGCGAGCACCCGGATGACCGGCTGCTCGCGACGCCGAGGTCAACCCCCGCCCCCCTCAGAGGAGCTCGACGATCAGCTCCGGAAGGACGTCGGCGCACCGTGCCTCGGGAGAGGCGTGGTGGCCGGCGACCGCATCGCACCCGGGGCGTGCCACGTCCGGCCGGATGCGCTCGACGCGGGGCCGCCGCTCACGAGCCTCGTCGGCACGGCGGTCCCCGACGGCCGCCGTCATGACGCCGATTCGCTGACCCGGCCGATGCGGACGCGCCAGACCTCCGGGCCCTGCTCGAGGTAGTCCCAGCTGAACTCCCCGGCCTTCTCGGCCGCGAACTGGTAGTACAGCGGCTTCGGATCGTGGTCGTTCACCAGATCGAACGCCGCGCCGGGATCCAGCGCCTCGTAGGTCTCGAAGATCAGGGTGTGACGGCGGATCGGCGGCTCCTGGCGGACGTCGAGCACGCGGGTCTGGGTCGCATCGGTCACGGGTGGGTTCCTTTCACTGAGGGCCCGCTCCAGGCGGACCAGGTGGTGCATGACGCCGTTGATGTGCTCCGCCGCGCGCGGCGCGTCGTGCCGGAGGACGGCGTAGGCCTCGGCGGCCAGCCGGTTGGCCCTCGCCGGCTCACCGGCCTCGCCCAGCGCGCGAACGGCGCGCACCAGGATCGGGGTGAGCCGGCCGAGGGTCGCATCGGTCATGGATGGCGCTCAGCCGACCAGCTCGTGCATGCCGGCCAGGAGCCGGTTCAGATCGACCGATGGATCGGCGACCAGGGCGGGAACGAGAAGCTCGTTCTCCTTCCACAGGTGCGCTTCGAAGAGAGCGAGCACCGCGGAGGCCGATGCGGCCGCAGCGATCGCGTCGGAGGCCTGCCGGAGCCGGTCGACGGCGGCGATGATGAACCGGTGCTCCTCCCGCATCGACCGGACCAGGAGGGCGGTGAGCCCGGTGTCGCCCGCCGGGTACAGCGCCTCCTCCTCCGCCGTCGCGTGGGGCAGCAGCTCGTCGGTCAGGTACGCGACGACCTGCCGGTGGGCCTCGACGAAGCCGTCACCGGCACGGACGGCATCCACGAGCGCCTCGGCGCGCGATCGCAGCTCGCGCTGCATCTCGGTATGGTGCGCGCGGATCGCGTCCGCCGCCTGCTGATCTGCGGTTGTCACTGGGGTGTTCTCCCTGCATCGCTGGGTGCGTGTGTGCTTGATTTATACGCCTATCGTCGTGTAAATTGCAACCCATGAACCAGGCGCTTCGACACCGGGCCCTCGCCGGCCCCGCCCGGGGGCGGCTGCTGGCGGCCCTTCGCCAGGCCCCGACCCCGCTCGGGCTGCGCGAGCTGGCGGCGCGCGTCGGCCTGCACCCCAACACCGCCCGCGAGCACCTGCGCCTGCTCGCGGATGCGGGCCTGGTGACCTGTGAGCTCGCGGCGCCGCGGGGTCGCGGCCGGCCCGGGTATCGCTACTCCGTCGAGCGCGCGGGGACGGACGTGGGGGACGATCCGCGACCCTACGCCCAGCTGGCCGCCGTCCTCGCCGACCAGCTCGGCGCGACCGACCGTGCCGCGGACGCGGCAACCGAGGCGGGAACGCGCTGGGGTCGCGCCATCGCCGCCGGGACGGAGCCGGCCGAGACCCCGGCGGAGGCGATGGCCCGGCTGGTGCGCCTCCTGGACGAGGCCGGATTCGAGCCGGAGCCACCCGAGGATGCGGACGGGCCGATTCGCCTGCGTCGCTGCCCGTTCGGCCGCCTGGCGGTCGAGCGTGAGCCGGTGGTGTGCGGCGTGCACCTGGGGCTGATGCGCGGCGCGCTCGAATCGATGCGCGCGCCGCTGGAGGCGACCAGCCTCGAGCCGTTCGTGCGGCCCGACCTGTGCCTCGCCCACCTGGCGCGACGGGCGGACTGATCGGCCGGCGTCCGCCGGGGAGAAGCCCTAGGAAGAGGCTCCGAAGAACAGCTCCAGCCACTGCTGGAGCATCGGCCCGGGAGCCTCGTCGGCCGTCACCTGCGGCGGTACGGGCTGCTCCGCGCCGGGCGGGATGATCAGCACCTGCTCGCCCGGGGCGCCGAGGTTCGCCAGGCGACGCGCCTCGGCGCTGACGTACGCGTCGCTGCGCAGGTAGTCGAGCTCCGCCTGGAGCTGGGCGTTCTGCTCCTCGACATCGGCGATCTGCGCCTGGATCGCCTCGGCACGACGGCCGATCTCCCAGTTGGCGTAGACCTGCCGGCCGAACTGCACCGCCAGGAAGATGCCGACGATGATGAGCACCACCAGCCACGCCACCCCGCGGCGAGAGGCGGGCAACGGCACCCGCGGCGCGCGTCGCCGCGGCGCCGGCGCTTCGTCCGCGGAGAGATCCATGGCCGTCATCGGCGCCAAGTCTAGCCGACGGGACAAGCGGGCCCCGGCGTCGCGACAGCAGAGCTGTCGCATCGGCCTCCGAGGATTCGAACACCTGTGCTAGCGTGCACCGAACATCCGTTCGAATTCGCGCCTGGAGGAGCCGATGCTGACCGCGCCACCGAGCAATGCCGACGAGGCCATCGCCGCCCTCCTGGCCAGCCCCGACCTGTCGCCGCTGATCGCGGCGCATCGCGAACTGCCACCGCGACCGCCCCGCCACGCGCCGTGGCCGGCCGGGATCGACGGGCGGCTGGTCGACGGGCTGCGCGGTCGCGGCATCGAGGCGCTGTACACCCACCAGGCGGCCGCGTTCGAGGCGGCGAGCGGCGGGCGGAACGTCGTGGTCGTCACGCCCACGGCCTCGGGGAAGACGCTGTGCTACAACCTGCCGGTCCTCGACGCCGTGGCGAAGGACCCCGCCGCCCGCGCCCTCTACCTCTTCCCCACCAAGGCGCTGGCGGCCGACCAGCTGGTGGAGCTGCGCGCGCTGGCGGCGGCGGCCGAGGTGGGGCTGAAGACTCACACCTATGACGGGGACACGCCCGCGAACATCCGCAGCGTGGTGCGCGCCGCCGGGCAGGTGGTCATCACCAACCCGGACATGCTCCACGCCGCGA
Source organism: Candidatus Limnocylindria bacterium (assembly GCA_035700865.1). Classification (GTDB taxonomy): domain Bacteria; phylum Chloroflexota; class Limnocylindria; order QHBO01; family QHBO01; genus JACDBZ01. The sequence continues at coordinate 27,143 of DASSOH010000106.1, forward strand.
TCCTCCCCCACCACACCAAGTGGTACAAGCTGTTCGAGAACCTGCAGTACGTCGTGATCGACGAGCTGCACACCTACCGCGGCCTCTTCGGCAGCCACGTGGCCAACGTCATCCGCCGCCTGCGGCGCGTGTGCAACCACTACGGCGCGGATCCGACCTTCATCTGCGCCAGCGCCACCATCGCCAACCCGCGCGAGCTCGCCGAGCGGGTGCTGGAGGCGCCGGTCGAGCTGATCGACGACAACGGCGCGCCGGCCGGGCGCAAGCACGTCCTGGTCATCAACCCGCCGGTCGCCAACGAGGAGCTCGGCATCCGCGGCTCGGCGCTGCTCACCGGCCAGCGCCTGGCCGAGCGGCTCATCCGGGGCGGCGTGCAGACCATCGCCTTCGCCCGGTCGCGCACCTCGGTCGAGGTCCTGACGACCTACCTGCGCGAGACGTTCGCTCCCCCGCCGGGCCATCCCCACACCATCCGCGGCTACCGCGGCGGGTACCTGCCCAACGAGCGCCACGAGATCGAGGCGGGCCTGCGCGAGGGCCGCGTGCGCGGCGTGGTCGCCACCAACGCGCTCGAGCTCGGGATCGACATCGGCTCGCTGGACGCGGCCATCAGCATCGGCTACCCCGGCACCATCGCCAGCACCTGGCAGCAGATGGGCCGGGCCGGACGCCGGGCCGGCACCAGCCTCTCGGCCCTGGTCTGCTCGTCGGCGCCCATCGACCAGTTCCTGGCCGCGCACCCGGAGTACCTGTTCGAGAGCTCGCCGGAGCACGGGCTGATCAACCCGGACAACCTCTACGTGCTGATGAACCACCTGCGGGCCTCGAGCTTCGAGCTGCCGGTACCCGCCGGCGAGCGCTTCGGGATCGACGAGACGCCGATGATCCTGGACGTGCTGCAGGAGGACGGCTGGATCCGCCGCGCGGAGGACGATCGCTACTACTGGAGCCACGAGAACTTCCCGGCCAGTGACTTCAGCCTGCGCACGGGCGCGCCGGAGAACGTCGTCATCGTCGACACCACCGGCGACCGCAACCGCGTCCTCGGCGAGATCGACCTGTTCGCCGCCCCGCTGCTGGTCCACCCCAAGGCCATCTACATCCACCAGGGCGTCCAGTACCACGTCGACGAGCTCGACTGGGAGGAGCGCAAGGCGTTCGTCACCCGCACGGACGTGGACTACTACACCGATGCGGACCTCGGCGTGACCCTGAAGGTGCTCGAGGTGTTCGACGAGGCCGATGCGCCGGCGGCGGGGCTCCGCCAGCGCGGCGAGGTGATGGTCGCCTGGAAGGTGACCATGTTCAAGAAGCTCAAGTACCACACCCACGAGAACGTCGGCTGGGGCTCGATCAGCCTGCCGGAGACCGAGATGCACACGACGGCCTGCTGGCTCGTCCCGCCGGTCGAGCTCGTGAACCGGTACGACCGAGACACGCTCGACGGGGCGCTGATCGGGCTGGCCCGGGTGGCCCGCACCACGGCGGCCCTGCTGCTGATGTGCGATGCGCGCGACCTGGGCGTCCTCGCCCAGGTCCAGGCGCCGTTCACCGGCCGCCCGACCCTGTACCTGTACGACGCGGTCCCCGGCGGCGTCGGGCTCTCGGAGCGACTCTTCTCGCTGACCGATGACCTGATCCGCGCCTGCCGCGACGCGGTCGAGGGCTGTCCCTGCGCCGACGGCTGCCCGGCCTGCGTCGGTCCGGCCATCGAGGTCGGCCACCGCGGCAAGCAGGTCGTCACCGAGCTCCTCGCCGGGATGAGCTGACCGCGAGCTGATGGCCATCTCACAGCGCACCTTCGCGGAGCGCCTCGCCGGCGTGCGGGCCGCGCAGAACGCGGCCCTGCGCCCGTCGCCGCCGGAGCGGCCCGCCGACGATCGCGCCACCAGCCTGGCCCGTTGGTTCGACGCCCGCACCGACGTGCTGGAGGGCGGTACCGCGCTCGTGGTGGAGCGGAGCACCAGCGTGCCGGACGCGGCCGCCCGGGCGCTCGCCTCCCTGCCGCCGGCCGCCTACTTCGATACCGAGACGACGGGCCTCTCGACCGGCGCCGGCACCGTCATCTTCCTCGCCGCCGTCGCGCGCGTGCGCGGCGCGCGCATCACGGTGCGGCAGTTCCTGCTCCCGGACTACCCGCACGAGCGCGCGCTGCTGCGGGCGCTGGTCCGCGACCTCGCCGGCTTCGACCGCCTGGTGACCTACAACGGTCGCGCCTTCGACGTCCCCATGCTCGCGGCGCGCCTGACCGTCCACGGCCTGCACCGCGAGCAGGTGGACATCCCCGCGGCCCACGATGACCTGCTGCCGCATGCGCGGCGCCTCTTCCGCCGCCCGCTGGGCGGCGCGCGCCTGGCCGACGTCGAGTCCGGCGTGCTGGGCGTGCACCGGATCTCCGACTGCGCCGGCAGCGAGGTCCCCGCCCGCTACTTCGGCTATCTCGCCGGCGGGTCGCCGGACATCCTGGCCGAGGTGCTCGACCACAACTTCCAGGACGTGGTCAGCCTCGCGCTGCTGGAGGCCGAGCTGTGCCACCTTCGCGCGGGCGGGTGGCGCGAAGCGGCCGTCCTCGACGCGCGCGGCATGGCGCTCGACCTGCTGCGCGCCGGCGCGGTCGACGAGGCGCTCGAGCTGGTCGAGTCGGCCCAGGCGACGGCGTCGGATCCGGCCGAGGCGAACGCGCTCCGACGCGTGGCGTCCCGCCTGCTCATCGCCCTGGGCGAGGTCGAGCGCGCGGAGGAGCTGTGGACCCTCGGCACGCGCCGAGCCTCCGTCGACGCGGCAGCGGCCTGGATCGAGGTGGCCCGCATCCGCGAGCGGCACCGGGGCGACCTGCGCGGCGCGATGGAGGCCGCCGCCGCCGCGTCACGCGTCCTGGACATCGCCTTCGCCCTGGGCCGCGGCGGCTCGATGGCCGAGGTGGGCCGGACGCGACTGACCGTCGAGCGCCGGCTGCGGCGGCTGCGGCGCTGGGTGGAGGCCGCTGAGCGGCGCGCGCGTCGAGAAGCCGGGCGGACACGCCGGACCGCCTAGCTCCTCCGGCCCTCGAGCACCGCGATCACGCGCTCCGTGGCCGCCTCCGCGGCGGCCACCGGGTCACGTCCTCGGCCCAGGTGCAGGGCGAGCGCCGCCCCGAACGTGTCGCCGGCACCGACCGTCGGCACGTCACGCACGACGGTCCGCGGCACGCTCGCCACGATGCGGGGCGCGCGGGGATCGTCGAGCAGGTAGCCCTCGCTGCCCAGGGTGACCACCAGGATCGGGCCGGGACCCAGGCGGCCCCGGACGTCGAGGGCCTGCGCGAACGGATCGCCCGGCGTCTCCGTGATGTCCTCGGTCGAGACGACCACGGCGTCGGCCAGGGCGAAGGCATCCCACACGTCGCGCTCGACGTCGGCGAGCGGCAGCGGGTGGACGGGCTCCCCGACGACCAGGCGGCGCAGCCATCCCTGGATGAGCAGCACCGTCAGGCGCGGGCGGAGACGCGCGCGCAGCTCGTGGATGGCCGCGGCCGGCAGCTCGTCGGCGATCGGGGCGAAGAGGGCGACGTCGGCCGCCGGCAGCGGCGAGAGCGTCGCCGGCGCGATGGGATCGCTCGACGCCTCGAGCACGAGCACGCGTCGACCGTCGTGTTCGGAGTGGGCGTAGGTGGTGGTCCGAGGCGACGCCTGGACGACGACCTCGCCCATCCCGCGCAGCCGTTCCAGGCCGGCTCGCGCTTCCGGCTCGTCACCGGCGACCGTGGCCGTGGCCGGCCGCACCCCCTCCCCGGACGCGGCCACCGCGGCGTGCAGGACCGAGCCTCCGGGCGCCCGGCGTCCGTCGGGGAAGCGGTCGACGGTCAGCCCGCCGACGATCAGCAGCTCGGGCATCGGACTATCATCGATGCATGCGACTCTTCTTCTACGAGCTCCACGAGGGCGCCACCGACCTCCTGACCGACGCGCTCCTCGTCTCCGAGCGCGACCTTACTCCAGCCGAGTTCGCCGGGATGGTGGAGACGGCGCGTCGCGCGGTGCTCGAGACCTACGAGGAGGACACGCTGGTCGAGGCGGTTGCCCGCGAGCTCGAGCGCTCGCACGGCTTCACCTACGTCAGCGACGAGAAGCTTCGCGCTTCCATGAGCGTCGGCGTCGAAGAAGAGGACACGTTCCTGGTGGAGCAGAGCGACGAGTTCCGCTCGATGATCGTCGAGCTCGAGAAGCCCTAGCGGCCGACGTTGAAGAGCACCTCGATCACGTCGCCGTCCCGCACCAGGTAGCCCTTCCCCTCCTGCCGCAGCGTGCCGCGCTTGCGCGCCTCGGCCATCGATCCCGCCTCGAGCAGATCCTCGTAGCCGATGACCTGCGCGCGGATGAACCCGCGCGCCAGGTCGGAGTGGATGGCACCCGCGGCGTCGACGGCCGAGGACCCGGTCCGCAGGGTCCACGCCCGGCACTCGTCCTCGCCGGCCGTGAAGAAGCTGAAGAGGCCCAGCAGCGCGTAGGTCAGGCGGATGACCCGGCCGCGTGACGGCTCGGCGATGCCCAGGTCGTCCATGAAGAGGCGGGCATCCTCCTCGCTCAGCTCGCCGATCTCCGCCTCGATCTTGCCGGCCAACACGGCGACGTCGGTGTGCGGCTGCGCGTGGCGCTCGCGACCCGTCGTCTCGAGCGACGCCGCTTCCGGCAGCCGCCCCTCGTCGACGTTCAGGACCACGAGCACCGGCTTCTGCGTCAGGAACCGATAGCCGCGCAGCAGCAGCTCCTCGTCGTCGGTGAGGCCGAACGACCGGATGGGCTTGCCGTCGGACAGGTGTGGCTCGATGCGCTCGAGCAGCTCCTGCTCGCGCTGCGCTGCGTCGCGCTCGGCCTGCGAGCCGTGGCGCCCCTGCGTGCGCAGCTTCTCCAGCCGCTTCTCGATGACCGACAGGTCGGCCACGGTGAACTCCACGTCCAGGTCGTCCACGTCGCGCCACGGGTCGGGGGAGACCGCCGCGGTCGGGTCGTCGAAGGCGCGAGCGACGTGGAGCAGCGCATCGGCGTTGCGGATCTGGGCCAGCACATCGGGGTTGATGGTCCCCTCGCGGGCCGCGCCCGCCGGGATGGCGACGTCGACGTAGGTCACGTCCGCGTGGGTGGTCTTCTTCGGCTGGAACAGTGCCGCCAGGCGGTCGAGCCGCTCGTCCGGCACCTTCACCACGCTCACGTTGGGTGCCGCCCGCCCCCCGGAGAAGCCGCCGGTCTCGGCGTGACCGCCCGTCAGGGCATTGAAGACCGTGGTCTTGCCGCTGCCGGGGAGGCCGACGATGGTGACCTGCATCGGCTCAGTACCCCGCCGCCAGGTCGACGACGTTGCGCAGCGGCTCGCCGGCCCGGTCGCGACGCAGGTTCTCGACGAACAGCTCGACCGTCCGCTCGGCGACGCGGTCCGACGACCACGACGTGTGCGGCGTGATCACCAGGTTGGGCGTCCGGTACAGCGGCGAGTCCGAGGGCAGCGGCTCCTCCGTGAAGACGTCGAGCACGGCGCCGCCGATCCAGCCCGACTCCAGGGCCCGTCGCAGCGCCACCTCGTCCAGCAGCCGCCCGCGCGCGACGTTGATCAGCCAGGCGTGCTCACGCATCTCGGCCAGCTCCTCCGCGCCGATCAGGCCCGCCGTCTCCTCGGTGAGTGGAGCCGCCACCACCACGATGTCCGACGCGCGCAGGACGTCGCGCAGCTGATCGAGGCCCAGCAGCTCGACGTTCGCGGCGCCGCCCGAGCCGCGCTCGGGGTGACGCCGCGTGGCGACGACACGGCAGCCGAACGGTTCCAGCAGCCTCGCCACCTCGACGCCGATGCTGCCGTACCCGACGATCCCGACCGTCAGCCCCGAGAGCTCCCGGCCACGCAGCGGCTGCCAGGTCCGCTCGCGCTGGAGCTCCAGCAGCTGCGGAAGCCGATGCGCGATGGCCAGCGACATCATCACCACGTACTCGGCGATGGGCCGGCTGAACACGCCCCGGGCGTTGGTGACCGTCAGGCCCCGCTCGCGCACGACCGGCGTCGCGATCCGGTCCACGCCGGCGGACGCCGAGTGGATCCATCGCAGCCGCGGCGCGCGGGCCACGACCTGGTCCAGGACGGAGGCGGCCATCGAGCCCAGGAGGAGCACCTCGGCGGTGCCGAAGGCGCTCTCGTCCGCGTCGCCGTGGATCTGCCCGTCGGCGCTGATGCGCGCGCAATGCACGCCGTCGACCTCCTCGATGCGGTCGATCAGCTCGCGCGACAGCGGCGAACCCAGGATCGGCGTCGCCAGGACCGTGAGCGGAGCCGCGCTCAGGACCCCGCTCCTTCGACGCGGGCGATCCACAGCTGCGGCGTGCGGATCTCGTCGAGCGTCGGCAGCAGCTCGGGACCGGACCAGACGCGGTTGAGGAACTCGCGGCCGCGCGCGGCGATGACGGCATCGGCGAAGCGCTCCCCGGCGGCGTACTGCTCCATCTTCAGGTCCAGGCCGGTGATGCGCATGATCGCCCGCTCCAGCGCCCCGCGACGCTCGCCGCGGCGCTCGAACTGGTCGTGGATCTGGTGGAAGTTCGGGAGGAGCCGCTCCCCGGCCGCGTTCATGACGTGGTTCGAGTAGCCCTCGAGCAGCGACATGAGCGCCTGCGTCCGGTTGAACAGCTCGCGCTGGGCCGGCGTCATGATCCGCTCCAGCCAGTGGCCGCTGCCGCCTCCCACCGCCTCGCGCACCCGGGCCATCAGTCCGCCCGACTCGGCCGCCAGCAGCTCGATCGTCTCGCCGATGAGCCCCGCGAAGTACGGCCGCAACCAGGGATGGGCCTCGAACTCGAAGGCGTGCGTCGCCTCGTGCAGCGCGATGAAGGTGCGGAACTCGTCGCGCGGCAACCGCATCGCGGCCGCGGTGCCCAGGATGTTGGGCTCCACGAAGTGCAGGCGCCCCCGCACCTCGGGACCGGCGGCGAGAAGGCTGACGTCGTACTGGCCCAGGACCTTGCGGGCCAGGAAGGCCAGCATGAAGCCGAGCTGCTGGTTGCTGACGGTGCGGTTCACCCAGCGCGACATCGCGCGGCCCGCCGTGTCGGGACCCGACTGCTGCTCCAGCAGCGTCGTCTCGATGCGGTCGAAGAGGACCCGGAACGTCGCCACGTTGAGGTCGACCCACTCCAGCCGATCCACCACGGCCGGCACCTCGAGCGCCTCGGGCAGCGGCGAGCCGATCTCCTCGGCCACCACCGGCTCGATCCGCAGCAGCGTCTCGCGGTAGAAGGACTCGGCCTCGGCCCGCAGCCGCGCGTCGAGCGGGGCGCCGGCCTCGCCCAGGCGCTGCTCCGCGATGCGGCGCACGGCGCGCCAGTCGATGAGCCGGGTGCCGGCACGGCGCACGATCTCGCGTGACGCGACGCTCGCGCCGAGGGCCAGGAGGCCGCCGACGACGATGCCGGCGCCGAGGCGGCTGGTGTTTCGGGCCATGCCGTCAGTCTACGGGAAGCGGCGCCCCGGCCTCGATCTCGACGCTTTCGACGTCGGGCAGCCGGTCGCCGAAGAGCCGCTCGGCAACGGTCACGAACGCGTCCACGTCGCCGGTCGTCGCGACGCGGTGCCGCGCGGTCACGCCCGCGGGCGCCCGCCGCCCGAGCGCGTCGAGCAGGTCCTCCACGGCCAGGGCCGTCGTGAAGGCGGAGTCGACGACGGAGACCCGTGCGCCAACGATCCGCTCGATCGGCTCCCGCAGCAGGGGGTAGTGCGTGCAGCCGAGGAGGAGCGTGTCCATCCCCGGCTCGGCGCCCAGCAGCGGATCCAGGTAGCCGCGCAGCACCGTTTCGGCGCGGCGACCATCGAGGATGCCGGCCTCGACCATGGGCACCAGCTCGGGGCAGGCCAGCTGGACCACGGCGGTCTTGGGGTCCGCCTCGACGATGGCCTCGACATACGCGCCGGAGTCCACCGTCCCGGCGGTCGCGATGACGCCGACATGGCGGGAACGCGTCGCGGCCGCCGCGGCGACGGCGCCGGGGCGGATCACGCCCAGGACCGGCACGTCCGCCATCTCGCGCACCTGGGGCAGGGCGCGCGCCGTCGCGGTGTTGCAGGCGAGCAGCAGGAGCTTGACGTCCTGCGCCAGCAGCCACTCGGCGGCCGCCAGCGTGAAGCGCCGGACCTCGTCGGCCGGCCGCGGTCCGTAGGGCGTTCGGGCGTTGTCGCCCAGGTAGATCGTCGGCTCGTCCGGCAGACGGCGATGCAGCTCGGCGAGGACGGTCAGGCCGCCGACGCCGGAGTCGAAGACGCCGATGGGACGCGGGTCGTGGTGCTGCTCCACGCGTTGGGCCAGCGGCTCGCGAGGTCGGCCGGTCAGCGCCGCGCCAGCGCCGGCGAGCGCTCGCGCAGGTGGGTGGCCAGCGACTCGGCGACGCGCTTGACCGACTGCGCGATCGGCGCCTCCGGGCTCGAGCTGACGAAGGCGATCCCCTCGTTGTTCGCGTTCAGCACCAGGCGTCCGTCGGACGGCACCTCGTAATCGATCTTGAACCCCAGCGCCTGCTCCACGTCCGAGCGATCGAAGCCGCCCAGCGCGTCGGAGCGGTTGAGGATGGTCGCCAGCTTGGACGCGGGGTAGCCGATGGCGTTGAACGCCTCGCCGGCCATGGCCAGGCTCCGGATGGCCATCGCGTCGTAGCTGAGCACCTGGAGGATCAGGTCGGAGGAGTCCAGGAAGACGAGGACGTCGTCGGAGAGGCCGGCGCGCGTGTCGATGATCACGAACTCGTACAGCTGGCGCAGCAGGGAGAGCACCTTCTCGATGTCACGCGTGGTGATCATCTCGGCCATCTCCACGCGCGGCGGCGCCAGCAGGATGTCGATCCCCGACGGGTCACGCCAGGCGACCTCGCCCAGGTCGGACTCCTTGATGCGGTCGGTCGGCAGGTTGACGATGCTGGGCGCGACGGCGGGCACGCGCAGCAGGCCGCGGAGGTCGCTGAACTGCAGCGAGCCATCCACCAGGCAGACCCGGTGCGCCTCGCCGAGGGCCACCGCCAGGTTGTAGGCCAGGGTCGTGCGACCCACTCCGCCCTTGGGGCTGAAGAGGCTCACCACCAGCGATCCCGAGCGGGCGGACTCCACGGCCCGGGTCTCCCCCACCTTGCGGATCATGGTGGTGAGGTCGAAGCCGGTGAACGGCATGGTCAGGACGGCGTCGACCCCCCGCTCGGTGTCCTCGCGAACCGGGTTCTGCGGGACGGTCAGCATGATGATCCCGACCTGAGGCTCTGCCCGGCGGATCTGCTCGGCCACCTGCTGCCCGCTCACCCGACCCTGGAGCAGCGCATCGACGATCACGACGTCGGGCTTCATGTCGGAGACGCTCGGGACGGCGCGGTCCCCCGCCGTGACCACGTCGAGCATCTTGATCTGGGATTGGGCGTTGAGGAGTGCTCGGATGTGCGACGCGACCTGCGGGACGTCCTCAACCACCAGGAGCCGGATCTGTTCGCCTGCCATCCCCTCACCCACTGCCCGGATCGGCCGTGCGGCGCAGCACGACGATGCAGCGCTCGCTCTCGTTGTCGAGCGGATCCAGGTCGTGCGACCCGTATCCGGCCTCGACGGCCAGCCCCGCCTCGTCGGCCAGGCCGATGAGTGCGGTAGGTGATGGATACCAGAGGCGGAAGCCAGCCGGAAGCCTGCTCATCGTACCATCGGGCTCGACCACGTCCGTGAGCGTGCTGTACGCGACGTGGAGTCCGTCCGGAGCCTCGCGCCGCACCAGCATGCTCCGACGCACCACGCGCCGGTCCCCCATCTGGCGCTCCCAGTCCACGCTGAGCGGCAGATCACGGGGCGGCAGGCCGCCGGGACCGATGGTGTCCACGACCAGCCAGCCGTCGCGGTCCAGCAGGCGCCGCGCGGCCGACAGCGCCCGCAGGCAGTCCTCGGGGCCGTCGAGGTGGGCGACCACGCCGGCCAGTAC
>DASSOH010000107.1:0-2240 GCA_035700865.1 Candidatus Limnocylindria bacterium
ACCACGCGGACGCTGGTGTCCCACTGGCTGCCCGCGGGCAGGACGACGGCATCGGCGGTCCATTCGACGCTCCCGTCATCGGCGGTGCCGCCGCCGTGGTCCATGCCTTCCATGCCGGGCATGCCCTCCATTCCCTCCATCCCGGACATCGAGGCCATGTCGTGCGTCAGCGGGATGCGCGTGCTGGTGCCGGTGTCGAGTCGGTCCACGGCCAGCTCCAGCACGCTCGAACCAGCGGCGAGGGCATCCGTGGTCGTGACGACCACGCGGTTCACGCCGGGGCGCCCGGGGACGATCTCGAGGCCCATCCCGGGCGCGACCTCGCCGAAGGCGTCCGGGATCGGCTTGATGGCGACGCCTCGCGCGGCGCCGGGTGGGGTGGTGGCCAGCACGGCCGTGACCGCCAGCACCGCGACCGCCGCGACCACCTCGATGCTCGTGCGCGTCGGGAAGGCGGCAAGCCACGCGCGCATTCGGCCGCCGTCGAAGTAGTTGAGCCCGCCCAGGCTGAATGCGGCCAGGGCAATCGCCGACTTGATGATCAGCGTGCGACCGTAGTCGGTGTCGATCGGGAGCAGCGTCCCGGTCTGCAGCCAGGCTGCGTAGACGCCGGTCGCCGACACCATGCCGATGGCGACCAGCGCCACGGCAGAGAAGCGCGGCACGACGCTGCGCATCGACGGCGCGCGGCCGCGGATCACGAGCGCCGGGCGGAACTGGAGTGCCAGGAGGCCCGTCAGGCCGCCGATCCACACCGCCGCGGCGGCAACGTGGGCAACCTGCGCAAGGATTGGCGCGACGCCCGGCGACGCCGACGCGTGTCCCGCGGCGACCAGCAGGGCGATCCCGATGAGGCCGGCCGCGGCCGCGACGGCACCGGAGGCCCGCGATGGAACGAACGGCAGTGCAAGAGCACCGGCTGCGGCCACGCCTGCGCGCGCGAGCTGGAGCATCCCGTTTCGGCTGCCGAACAGGTACTCGCCGACCGAATCGGTTTCGAGGCCGGAGAGGGCGGCGCTGACCAGCGTGGCGACGGCCGACACTGCCAGCCCGACCGCCAGGAGGCGGGCGAGCCGCATCGGCATGGTGCCGTCGCGGATGACGAGCCAATGGAAGACCGCGATGCCGAGCGCGAGCAGGAGGCCGAGGTAGGTCAGCCAGCGTCCGACCAGCGTCAGCGGATCGGCGTCGACGTGGCCGGCGCCGCCCGACGTTGCGCCTTCGACCACGACGTTGCCGATGCCGAAGGTGAAGAAGCCTTCCGCGCTGTGGCCGTCGGCCGATGAGAGCGATCGCCACGTCAGCGAGAACACGCCGTCGGGCAGGTCGGGGTTCGTGACCACGAGGGCGTACGGGTCGGCCGGGTCGATCTCGCCGCCGTGATCGATGAGCGGCTTGCCATCGCGCCCGTAGACGTCGAGCGAGCTGAGGCCTGCCTCCAGCGGCTCGCTGAAGACGAGGCGGAGCTCGTCCGGGGACTCCGGCAACACGGCTCCCGCCGCGGGCGAGCTTGCGACCAGTTGCGCGTGGGCGAGGACACGGCCGCCCGCGCCGCCGGGCACTGCCGGCGCCACGAGCAGGGCCAGCAGTGCTGCGACGGCCGCCAGCCGCGCCGCCCTGGCGGTCATCAGGCCCGCCGGCGGGCGATCGTGAGTCCGAGCGCGACCAGGCCGACGAGAAGCCCGGCGCCACCGAGCACGACGCCGATCGTCGCCGTCGTCGCGGCGTTCGCACCCGCTTCTGCGTCACGCGCGATGTCACCGGTCGCCGGGTACTGGATCGGGAACTGGCCGCCGGCGACGTCCTGCACCTCGCTGAAGGTGTCAGGCCCCGACGTGAACGTCTCGTCCACGGGTGTGCCCTCGACGTCACCGGTGATGTGGAAGCTGTACGGACCGGCCGCCGTGGGGAAGAACACGGACCGGTACGCCCCCGGCTGGCCGAACACCGGCGAGATCTCGAGGTCGCGGGTCTGGCCGTTGAAGCTGACCTCGGCCTGGAGCGTCGTCTCGAGGCCCTCGACCGGCTCCTCGCCACGCGCGACGCGGAGGTCGAGGCCGCTCTTCTGCCCCGTGAAGACGGGCTCCTCCAGGAACCCAACCGTGAAGGTGTAGTCGCCCACGTCGCGCTGCTCGTGGGCGCTGGCGACGCCGATGCCGACCAGCAGGGTCAGCGCCGCGCCGAGGGCGGCTGCCCGCCCGATGCGCCTGTACATGATGTGGATGCTCCTCGTGTGCCGG
>DASSOH010000108.1:0-34483 GCA_035700865.1 Candidatus Limnocylindria bacterium
ATGACCGTCTCGCAGGTCGGACCGCGGCTGGCCCTGGCGATCACCTCGGCGCACCCGGTGACCAAGCTGCAGCTGGCCATCGTGACCGATGACGCCGACGTGTTCACCAGCGTCTCCGGCGTCGGCCGCAAGACGGCACAGCGCATCATCCTGGAGCTGAAGGAGAAGGTCCACGCCGCCGGGATCGCGGCCGGTGGCGCCGCCACCACCGACTCCGACGTGGTCGCGGCCCTGGAGTCGCTCGGCTACTCGGCGACCGAGGCGCGGAAGGCGGCCGGCGCCGTGGCCGGCACGGCCGGTGAGCTCGACGCGCGGATCAAGGCCGCCCTGCAGGAGCTCGCGCGCTCGCGCTGAGGACTGGCCCGTGGACGACGTGATGGACCCCTGGAGCGACCCACGGCTGGCCGAGCGGATCCTGCGCTCGTTCCGGACCTGGGCGGTCGTGGGCGCGTCGTCCGATCCCTCGCGTCCGTCATTCGGCGTGACGCGGTACCTGCTCGACGCCGGTTACGACGTGGTGCCGGTGAATCCGAACGAGACGATGGTGCACGAGCGACGGGCATTTCCGGACCTGCGAGCCGCCGCGGACGCGATGCCGGGGCAGATCGAGGTGGTCGACCTGTTCCGGCGCTCCGATGCGGTGCTGGCGCACGTCGAGGAGGCGATCGACGTCGGGGCACGGGCGGTGTGGATGCAGCTGGGCGTCTGGAACCAGGAGGCCGCGGAGCTCGCCAGCCACGCCGGCCTGCTGGTGGTGATGAACCGATGCCCCGCGATCGACCATCCGCGGCTGGTCGACCGCGAGGCGTGACCATCCGGCGCGCGCGGCCGGCGGAGGCCGAGGCGCTGACCCGCCTCGCCCGGCGCTCGAAGGAGCACTGGGGCTATCCGCCCGACCTCATGGCGCGCTTCGCCGACGATCTGGTGATCGGCGCCGATGCGGTGGCGCGTGACGAGGTGTGGGTGCTGGAGGACGACGCGGGCAGGGTGATCGGCGTCCACCGCGTGGTGCCCGGTGAGACCGCCATCCTGGAGGATCTGTGGCTCGACCCTCAGTGGATCGGGACGGGATACGGCCGGCAACTGTGGCAGCACGCCGTGGGCGTTGCGCGGACGCACGGAGCGCGCGCCATGGAGCTGGATGCCGATCCCAACGCGGTCCCGTTCTACGAGCGCATGGGCGCGCGGCGCGTCGGCGAGACGCCGTCGACGGTCGTCCCCGGACGCGCCCTGCCACGGATGCGGGTCGAGCTCGACTAGGGCCGCCCGACTCGACCGGCCTGCGACAATGGCGCGGTGCCATCCCGAGCCGGGCTCCTGGCGGCGCTCGCGGCGCTGACGGCCGCCGTGGTCGGCTGCTCGGCGGTCGGCCTGCCCGGCGGCGCGGCGGCCCGCCCAGCCCCGATGCCGGAGTGCGACACCGACAACCTTGCCTTCTTCGGCGAGAACGTCACGCTCGCCGCCATCGGCATCGACCAGTCCATGGCCGGCACGGACGCGAATCGCCCGGCCACCATCTGGGTGACGCGCGATCCGGTGCCCGATCCGGCCGGTGTGCCGCCGGGGGGCGGACCGCCAGCGCCGCCCCAGCGATGGGTCTGCGCGGAGTTCGATGACGGCAGCGGCATGGGCATGAGTCTCGATCCTTCGTGGGAGCTGCGTACGCCGGTCGTTGCCGCGGACGACTCCGGCGCGACGCTGCCGGTCGGGACGATCCTGGTGGCCGTGGCGGCGATCGCCGTCGCCGCCGTCTCGTACCTCGCCTTCCGTCGGGGGGACGGCTAGCGGCGCAGGACCAGCCCGATGTGCCCGTACGGGGGTCGCGGATCGGCGTACGTCCTCACCCGCGGGTCGTCCGTCGAGGTCGCGCCCTCGTCCCACAGGCGGTTCTGGGCATCGAAGCTGACCGATTCGAGCTGCGGCCAGCGATCGAGCATCCGCAGGCCGATCTCGTGGACGAGGTGCTGGATGGAGAGGCTGACGAACTCGTGGAAGACGGCCGCGGCCAGGTCGGCGACCTGCTCGGCGGCGACGTAGCGCGCGGGATCGGTGAGCACGGCGTGCGACGCATCGGTGTAGCGCCAGCCGACGTTCAGCCAGATGTACAGCGGGCGATCGCGACGCTCCGGGAGGGTGGTGTGCTCGTCGCGGGCGAAGTCGGCGAAGGCGGAGCCGGTGATCTTGATGAGCTGCAGCCCCTCCCGTCCCGACTCGTGGTCGGTGATGCGGACGGCCCCGTCCACGTCGCGGGCGAGCTCCAGGCGCGCGGTGCCACGGTCGCAGCGGTCGCGGCTGAAGAGACGGTCGGAGGCCGCGAAGCCATCGCCGTCTTCGGCCGGCACGATGGCGGCGGGGAAGGGCAGCTCGCGCCCGTGCATCGTGAGCCGCTCCATGTGCGGGTACGTGTCGAGGAACGCGGTGCCAACCTCCAGCAGCCACTCCTCGAGCGTCCTGGCGCGCGCGGTCAGGGAGGTGGCGTGGATGAAGTTCTTCATCGTGTCGGTCGCCACGACCCGGCGGTTGTCGCCCTCGGTGTAGGCCTCCAGGAACTCGGTGCCGTGGACCACGACCTCGATCTCCGCGGCCGTGAGCGTGTTGTCACGACCCTCGAACGGCGACTCCGGAATCGGTGTGATGCCGGTGAGCGGCTCGGCGTGGGTGCGGTACACCTTGACGTCGGCCTTGCCGTAGCGAATCTCGTGCTTCATGGGGCCGGAGTGTAGCGGCCGATGGGGTGTCCAAGCGCGATCGTGGAGGCGGGATTCCCATCACGCCGGGACGGATACCTCGCCTCGCAGCTTCGCAAGCCGGTCCGCCGCAATGTCCACCACGTCGTCGAGGCCACGCCGCAGCTCGCCCTCCCGCTCGTCGCGCAGTGCCCGCTCCAGGATCGGAAGGATCTGCTCGCGAGACCGTCCGGCGACGAACACGACGAAGCGGAAGCCGAAGACACGTTCGTAGGCCTCGTTGAGGGCCTCGAGCTCCTCCGCCACCCACGGCGCCGTGGACCCGGCCGGTCGGTCGTAGCCCTGCTCGGCGTGCGAGAGCGCGCTCACCGTGCCCGGATCGGCCCCGATACGCGGATGGGCGTTCAGCAGCTCCACCTGCTCCTCCTCGGCGATCGTGCGGGCCAGCTCCTGGGCACGCCCGATGAGGCCGGCGTCGTCGACGAAGGGGCGCTCGGCCGCGAGCCGCGAGAGAAAGCGCGGGGCGTCCTCGAAGAGGGTGCGCAGGACGAAGGCGCACGCCTCGGGCGGCAGGGCATCGAGGTCCGCGATGTCGGGAAAGGGCGCGAACCGCAGCGCATCGCCCGCATCGGTCGAGAGCTCGAGCTCCACGGAGTCCCGGATGGGGAGGCCGTTGCGTGGGTTCGTGCGCGGGATCTCCGGCTTGACGGCGGCCCGATCCGCCTCCACCGCTCCGGGTCGGACGCCGGCGACGTGCATCCCGCGGCGCAGGTACCAGCCGATGGCCTCGACGTTGTCGCTGGTCGTCACCAGCCACAGCCGGGGAGCGTCGGAGGCGACGGCCACGCGCAGGGCCGTCTCCAACAGCCGCGTCCCGGCCCCGACCCCGCGCACCTCGCTGTGCAGGCTCAGGACCTCGAGACCCTTCGCAGACTCGCTCACGGTGAGCAGCGCCACCGGCCGCCCGTCGAGCTCGGCCACGATGCCCTCGTGCTCGAGCGGGTCCAGCAGCTCGCCGTAGCGGGCCACGTGCGGGGTGCCGCCGCCGGCCTCGGCCAGCAGCGTGGCCGCCCACGCACGGTCCTCCGGCATGAAGTCGCGGACGTCGAGCGCCATGGACCGTCAGCTGCCGCGGTAGGTCGTCATGCCGAAGGGGCTGAGCAGCAGCGGGACGTGGTAGGAGCGCTGGACGTCGACCACGTGCAGCGCCAGGGCGATGCTCTGGAAGAAGTCCTCCTCCTCGTCGGCGTAGCCACCCACGTCGAACGCGAGCTGGTACTCGCCGGCGGTCAGGGTGGCCCCCTGCAGCAGGTCGCGGATGCGGCCGTCGGCATCGGTCGTGAGCTCGCTCAGCAGCTGCGGCGCCCCCGAGGCGTCCAGGCGGAACAGCGTCACCGCCACGCCCTCGGCCGGATCGCCGCTGACGAGGTCGAGGACGTGGGTGCTGATGGTGGGGCGCGCCGGTGCCATCGGTTCCTCCACTATGCTCGCCATCATGATGACCGATGGGCCGGCGGCCCGCGATGCCCGGATCGACGTGCTGCAGGTCGGCTCCCTGCGCCCGCACGTCCGAAGCACCGTGACCCTCATCCGGGAGGGTGACCTGGTGGCGGTGGTGGACCCGGGCCTGGCGTCGTCGCCAGCGGCGATCCTGGATCCGCTGGCGGTGCTGGGGCTGCGTCCGGGGGACGTCACCACGGTCGTGCTGTCGCATCACCACCCGGACCACACGCTCAATGCCGCGCTGTTCCCGAACGCCGAGGTCCACGACCACTGGGCCGTGTACCGCGGGGACGCGTGGCACTCGCGCGAGTGCGAGGGCGCCGAGCTGTCCCCATCCGTCCGCCTCATCCGAACGCCCGGTCATGCCGCGGAGGAGCTCTCGACGGTCGTCGGGACGCCCGACGGCATCGCCGTGGCGACGCACCTGTGGTGGACGGCCGACGGCCCGGCGGACGATCCCTACGCCCCCGACCGCGAGCAGCTGCGACGCTCCCGCGAGCGGGTGCTCGCCCTGGCCGACCTCGTCATCCCGGGCCACGGCGCGCCGTTCCGCCCGGGCGACGCGACTGCCCGCTGACGCCGGCGCTATCCTCCGCCGATGGCAGACCTGCAGATCCGCGTTGGCGACCTCACCTTCACGGCCGACTGGGAGGCCGATGCGCCGCGCACGCGCGACGCCCTCCGCGCCTGGCTCCCGATTCGCGCCAGGCTGATCCACTGCCGCTGGAGCGGTGAGTCGACCTGGGTCCCGTTCGGCGACCGCCGGCCGGACGTCGGCTACGAGAACCACACCTCGCATCCGTCGCCGGGTCAGCTGCTGATCTACACGGGCGACATCTCGGAGTGCGAGATCCTCTTCCCGTACGGCGCCTGCATGTTCAGCTCGAAGCTCGGCCAGCTCGCGGGCAACCACTTCGCGACGTTGGTGAGCGGGCAGGACCAGCTTGCCGAGCTGGGTCGCCGGGTGCTGTGGGATGGCGCGCAGGAGATCGAGATCTCCGAGTCGACGTGACGGACCTGGTCGTCCGCGGCGGCACCGTCGTCACGTCGGAGGGCAGCTTCTC
Organism: Candidatus Limnocylindria bacterium; assembly: GCA_035700865.1. GTDB lineage: Bacteria > Chloroflexota > Limnocylindria > QHBO01 > QHBO01 > JACDBZ01. The sequence goes on from DASSOH010000108.1 coordinate 5,255, forward strand.
GGCGAACGTCGCCGTCATCGATGGCCGGATCTCCGCGCTCGGTGCCGGCGTCGGCGAGGACGCCGCGGCCGTGGTGGATGCCACCGGCCGGCTGGTCCTGCCGGGCGCCATCGACGTCCACACCCACCTGCGGCTGCCGATCCCCGAACGTCCCGACCGCTTCCGGGCCGATACGCTCGCCGCGGCTCGCGGTGGGACGACCACGGTCGTCTCGTTCAACAACCCGGGCACCGGCATCAGCACCGAGGGCGCGGCCTCGCCGCTGGCCGGCCTGCGCGAGTTCCGCAAGCGGACGGTGGGGGAGTCGGCCGTCGACTACGCCCTGTCGGCCGTCATCGGCTCGCACCAGCCCGATCCGTTGAGCGAGATCCCGGAGCTCATCGCGTCGGGCGCGCCGACCTTCAAGGCGTTCATGGTGTACGACTTCGCGCTGCCCGACCAGCAGATCGAGGCGTTGCTGCGTCTGGCGGCGCGCCACGGCGGGATGCTGCAGCTGCACTGCGAGGAGCCGGCGATCATCGAGCCGCTCATCGCCGATGCGCTCGCGCGCGGCGACACCGGCCCGCGACAGCACGCGCACACGCGACCGCCGCGCGCCGAGGCCGCGGCCGTCGAGAAGGCGATCGGGTGGGCCCGCCGCGCGGAGGCACCGCTGTACATCGTCCATCTCTCGTCCGCCGCGGCGCTCGAGCACGTGGCGGCGGCGAAGGCGCGCGGCGAGCCGGTCTACGCCGAGACGTGTCCGCATTACCTGACCGCCACGGACGCGGCCTACGCCGATCCGGACGAGCAGGAGGTCATGAAGCGCGTGATCTCGCCGCCGCTGCGCTCGCAGTCAGATGTCGACGCGCTGTGGGCCGGCCTCCGCGACGGCATCCTCGACGTGGTCGGCAGCGACCACGTGCCGGATCGGCTCGACACGGAGAAGCGGTTGCCCGCGCCGCCCTTCCCGGAGATCAGCAACGGCGGACCCGGCGTGGAGACGCTGCTGTCGGTGGTCTACTCCGAGGGCGTCGCCGCGGGACGCATCTCCGTCGCGCGGCTGGTCCAGGTGCTCGCGACGAACCCCTCGCGGCTGTTCGGGCTCCCGGCCAAGGGCGCCATCGAGGTCGGCCGAGACGCCGACCTCGTGGTGTGGGATCCCGACGCGCGCCGCACCATCCGGCAGGCACAGCTGCACCACTCCAGCGACTTCACGCCGTTCGAGGGACTGCAGGTGGTCGGCGCGCCGGCGGAGGTGCTGCTGCGCGGCCTTCCGGTGGGACCGTTGCGCGGTCGGTTCCTCGAACGGGCGCTGTGAGGGAACCGCGAACGGCGGCGTCGCGTCCCGACCGCATGTCGCGAGCCGTCCCGCTCATCCTCGTCCTGGCCGTCGCGGGCTGCGCGAGCGCTTCCGGCTCGCCCTCACCGTCCGCCTCCGCGCCGATCGATCCGACGGGGCCGTGGGCCCTGCGTGACGGAAGCGTCGATGGGCAGCCGATCCCCATGGTGGATGGCTATCCGATCACGCTCGAGGTGTCGGGGTCGAAGCTGACCGGCGTCGCCGCGTGCAACGACTACGGCGCCACGCTCACGGTTCGGGACGGGCGGATCGACATCGTCGAGCTCGCGGCGACCGCCAAGGCGTGCGTGGAGGAGGGCGTGATGGATTCCGAGGCGGCCTACGTGCGCGCGCTGGAGGCCGTTGACGCCATCGGGATGGACGGCGCCGAGCTCATCCTCGGAGGCCCGGACGTATCGCTGCGCTTCGCCCGTCTGGAGCCGCCGCCCACCGCTGCCATGACGGGCACGACCTGGCTGCTCGAGGCACTCGTCGACGGCGACGTGGCCTCGACGGTGGCCGGCCAGCCGGCGACCCTGCTCCTGACCGATGACGGCCAGCTCACCGGATCCAGTGGCTGCCGGGACTTCGACGGGACGTGGGTCGCGCGCGGAGACCGCATCCTCACCACCCGATTCGAGGTCGCTGCGGCCGACTGTCCGCCCGCCCTGGCCGCCCAGGACGCGCAGGTGATCAACGTGATCGGCGACGCGTTCACGCCGACCATCGACGGTGGCGTGATGACGCTCAGCGCCCCGGGCGGGAGCGCATTGCTGTACCGAGCTCAGGAATGACGAACGACCCGGTGGCGAGGCCACCGGGTCGTATCGGGTCGCGAATGGTTGCGCCTAGCGGCGGAAGCAGTCGCTGCAGTAGACGGGCTTGCTGCCGGTCGGGCGGAAGGGGACTCGGGCCTCCTTGCCGCAGCTGTCGCAGGTGGCGCTGAACATCTCGCGCGGGCGGTCGCTGTAGCCGCCACCACCACCGCCGTATCCGCCGCCGTAGCTGCCGGTGCTCTCACCACGCTGCGCCTTGCGGCTCGCGCGGCACGCCGGACAGCGGCGCGGCTCGCTGAACTGGCGCTCGGCGTAGAACTCCTGGTCGCGGGCGGTGAACGTGAAGTCCATGCCGCAGTCCTGGCAGTTCAGCGTCTTGTCCTGGAACGTCAACAAAGGAAAAACTCCTACTCGTGCGGCCGAAGCGAGCCATCTCGCCGAAGACCGTGAGAGGAGCGTTGCTGTGCCGCGGTGTGTGTGGCCCCCGTTTCGGGGCATCTGTCTCGCGGACGATACCACGGATTCGGTGGCGCGTCAGTCCCGAGTTGCGACGAACCCGATGCGGTCCAGGGGGAGGTAGCGGACGAGCACCCGGCCGACGAGTCGACCGAGGTCCACCGGACCGAACGTCCGGCTGTCCAGGCTCTCGCCGCGGTTGTCGCCGAGGACGAAGATCGCTCCCTCCGGCACCTGCCAGATCCGCGTGCCCGCCGTCCCCTGCGGCAGCGTGAGCGTGCCGGCCGGAAGGTACGGCTCGTCGAGCCGTGACGGCGGGGCGTCGGGGCCGCTGACGTAGAGGCGGCCGTTCTCGATCTGGACGGTCTCACCCGGGAGGCCGACGACGCGCTTGACGAACGGCACCCCGTCGTCCCCGTACGGGGGAGGGGCGTCGAAGACCACGATCTCCCCCCGACGTGGCGTGTCCCAGCGCAGTGACAGGCGGTCGACGAGCAGGCGGTCGCCCTCGACCAGCAGCGGCTCCATGGAGCGCATCTCCACCTCCACCGGCTGGACCACGAAGCTGCTCAGGACGAGGTAGAGCGCCGCGACGAGGAGCACCGTGCGGGCGACCTCGAAGGCCCAGCGCCGCAGGTCGGCCGGCATGCCGGGGATCAGCGGCTCCGGGGCGGGAGTCGGCTCGGGCGGGCGAATCATGCGTCGCGGATGTGACGCCGGAGCTGTGCCCCGCGTTGCGCGCCGGCAGTCGGCCACGGGCTTGAGGGCCCGCGTATGCTCATCGCATGGCACGTGACGAGAAGCTCGAAGGGCTGCGGCGCGTGCCGCTCTTCTCGCGGATGGGGCCTCGTGAGCTCGAACGCATCGGCCAGCTGGCGGACGAGGTGACGGTCGGGATGGACCAGGTCCTCGCCGAGGAGGGCCGGCACGGCGAGGAGTTCTTCATCGTCCTGGACGGGCGGCTCACGGTGCTCGACGGCCGGCGGCCGATCCGCGAGCTGGGTCCCGGCGACTTCTTCGGCGAGATCGCCCTGCTCGACGGGCATCGGCGCACCGCGACCGTCCGCGCCGATGGCATCACCCGCCTCCTGGTCATCGGCCATCGCGAGTTCAACGCGCTGATGGACGAGTTCCCGACCATCCGGGACGCGGTGATGCTCGCCGTCGAGGATCGCGTCGCTCGCTCTCGGGGGACCGCCGCCACCTGACGCTGGTGGCCGAATAGACCATCCCAAACGGTCGGGATGGCCCGTCCGCGCGCAGGCCACCAGCCCGGATGCTTCGCGTCGATGGCAGCACCGCCGAACGTCCTGGTGATCGGGTCCGGCTCGACCGGGTCCGCGGTCGCCCACGACCTCGCGCTGCGTGGCGTGGGAGTGACGCTGGTGGAGCGCGGCGAGATCGCGTCCGGCACGACCGGCCGCAACCACGGCCTGCTCCACTCGGGCGGGCGCTACGCGGTCAAGGACGCCGAGTCGGCGATCGAGTGCATCAACGAGCGCGACATCCTGGCCGGTATCGCGCCCGAGGTGCTGGAGCTGAACGGTGGCCTCTTCGTGGCGCTGGACGAGGAGGACCTGGCCTACCGCGAACCGTTCCTCGAGGCCTGCGAGCGCTGTGGCATCCCGACTCGCGAGCTCGACACGGCCGAGGCGCGCGAGCTCGAGCCGGCGCTCAGCGCGCGGCTCCTGGCGGCGATCGAGGTGCCGGACGGCGTCTTCGATCCGCTGCACCTGTGCCTGGCGTTCCTCGCCACGGCGCAGGCGAACGGCGCCCGCGTGAACGCGTACACCGAGGTCGAGGAGCTCATCGTGCGCGGGTCCAGCGTGGAGGGCGCGGTCGTCCGTGACCGTCGTTCCGGCGCACGCCGCCGCATGGAGGCGGACGTGGTCGTGAACGCGACGGGGCCGTGGGCCGACCGGGTTGCCGCCATGGCCGGGCTCGACGTCCCGGTGGTCCCCACGGCCGGCGTCATGGTCGCCATGGCGGGCCGCTTCGTCGATCGCGTCATCAACCGGCTGAACAAGCCGTCGGACGGCGACATCGTGCTGCCGCAGCGGCGAACGGTCGTCATCGGGACGTCGTCGTGGCCGGTCGACAACCCCGACCTGGTCACGATCCCGGCGGATCACGTGGCGCTCATGGCCGAGCGAGGCGGCGAGCTGATCCCGAGCGTCCGCACGGCACCGATGCGCGGCGTCTTCGCCGCGTCCCGGCCGCTCATCGGCCGGCCCGGCGACCTGGACGGCGGGCGCGAGCTGTCGCGCACGTTCGAGTGCTTCGACCACGCGCGCGAGGGCGTCGACGGCTTCGTGACCATCAGCGGCGGGAAGACGACCACGGCGCGCGCCATGGCGGAGGCGACCGCCGATGTCGTCTGTGCGCAGCTCGGCGTGACCGCGGCATGCCAGACGGAGAGCGTTCCGCTGCGCTCGTACCGGGACTTCTATCGTGGCTGACCAGCTGCTCACCGCCCGCGTCTGGCGGCAGGCCGGTGAAGGGGCACCGGGCGGCTTCCGGTCGTACGACGTGGCGGTCGACGTGGCCGCGGACTCGGTGCTGGACGTCATCGAGCGCATCTGGGCCGAGCACGACCACAGCCTCGTCTTCCGTCACGCCTGCCACCACGCGTCGTGTGGCACCTGCGCCGTCGTCGTCGACGGCCGTGAGCGTCTGCCGTGCATCACCCCGCTGTCCGAGGTGTGGGACGGCAGAAGCGCGGTGACGCTCGAGCCGCTGCGCAACATCGAGCTGGTGGCGGACCTGGCGATCGACCCGACGCTGGCGCTGCAGCGGATGGCCGAGCTGCCGCTGCCGTACGTCAGGACCGTGGAGGCCGCGGTGCGTGCCGCATCGGGCGTGGAGCGCGACCCGGACGTCGGAACGGCCGAGCGGTTCGAGGACTGCCTGGAGTGCCTGGCCTGCGTCTCCGCCTGCCCGGTCGCGGCCGGGGATCCCGAGTACCTGGGACCGGCGGTCCTCGCGGCGGCCCACCGGGCGGTCGAGGAGCCACGCAACGGTGGGACGGCGCGCATCCTGGCCCTCGTGGACACCGACCACGGCGTCTGGCAGTGCCGCTCCATCTGGGCCTGCAGCGCGGTCTGCCCGTCCGCCGTCGATCCCGCGCAGCGAATCATGGACCTGCGACGGCGGCTGTGGAGCAGGCGCCCGGAAGCGACCCATGGCTGACCGCGCCATGCCGGTGCGGCGGCATCGGCCGTTCGCCTGGCTCCAGCCACGCTGGCGCGATGCGGGCTGGTGGGCGTTCGTCCTCAACCGCCTGACGGGCCTGATCCTGGTCGCGTACCTCCTGGCGCACTTCGTGGTGCTGTCGCTGCTGACGCGCGGCGCCGAGGGGTGGAACCAGCTGCTCGAGCTGTTCGGTTCGACCCCGTTCCTGGTGGGGGACGTGCTCCTGATCTCGGCGGTCGCGTTCCACGGCTTGAACGGACTGCGGGTCATCGGCCTCACCCTCGGCGTGGGCGCCCGTCATCCGACCCTCAGCGTCTTCGTCGTGCTGGCGACCAGCGCCGCGCTCGGCGCCCTGGTCGGCTGGCTGGTGCTGTTCGCATGACGGCCCCGATTCCCGCCCGGCGCTTCCCGGGCCGTCCGGAGACGGCGCCGCCCGGCTTCGTCCCCGGCGTCGAGGACCTGCAGCCGACCATCGAGGAGCTGCGAGCGCCGACCCGTGCCGGCGCGTGGTGGCTGGTGAAGGCCGTCAGCGGCGTGCTCCTGGTCGTGTTCCTCGGCATGCACCTGGTGGCGCAGCACTTCCTGGTGCCGGGCGGATTGCGCGACTTCGCCTCGGTGGTGTCCTACCTCCGCAACCCGATCGCGCTGACTGCCGAGCTCGGGCTGCTCGCTGCCGTGGCGACCCATGCCGCCCTCGGCGTGCGGGCCGTGCTGGTCGACGTCCTGCCGTCGCCCGTGGCCGTCCGGCGGGCGAGCTGGGTGCTCGGCGCCGGGGCCGTGATCGCGTTCGGCTACGGAGTCGCGCTGACCCTGGCCGTCATCGGCAGCTGACAGCGGTTCGCGCGCCACCCGCGGCTGTCACACTGCGCCCATGGAGACGGACACCCCTGCCGGGCTCGAGCTTCGTCCCGAGCGACGGGGCGAGGACGGCGCGGTCCGCTCGGTGGTCGCCGATGCCTTCGGCAGCGAGCTCGAGGCGCGCCTGGTGGACGCCCTGCGCGCCTCGCCCGACTGGATCGACGGGCTGTCGTTCGTGGCGGTGCTCGACCGCGAGATCGTGGGGCACGTGCTCTTCACCCGCGGCCTGCTGGACGCGCCGCGGCGGCTGGTGGAGGTCCTGGTGCTGGCGCCGGTGTCGGTGGCGAGCGCCTGGCAGGGTCGTGGCATCGGCAGCGCGCTGCTGCGGTACGCGCTCGAGCAGGTCAGGAACCGCCCAGAGCCGCTCGTCTTCCTCGAGGGGTCGCCGCGCTTCTATCCGCGATTCGGCTTCCAACCGGGCGGACCGCTGGGCTTCCGCCGCCCGTCGCTCCGCATCCCCGAGCCCGCCTTCCAGGTGGTGCGACTGCCGGCCTACGAGCCGTGGATGACCGGCACGCTGGTCTACTCGCGGGTCTTCTGGGACCTGGACTGCGTTGGACTGCGTGACCTCACCCCAGGCGCGGATACGCCGGCAGGGTGAGGAACTCGACGAAGTCGTCGGCCAGCACCAGCTCGTCGAGCAGCGCGGCCGCCTCGGTCCATGGAGCGCCCGGCACGGCGCCGCGCAAGGCGGTCAGCTCCTCGTCGCGGATGGCCGCGTAACGCGCGGCGTCGAACGGCCGGCCGTCGTCGAGCGGCACGCCCTGGGTCCGCCACTGCCACAGCTGGGAGCGGCTGATCTCCGCCGTGGCGGCGTCCTCCATGAGGTTGTTGATGGCGGCGGCGCCGTTGCCGGCCAGCCAGGAGGCGAGGTAGGCCAGGCCGACCAAGACGTTGGCGCGGACGCCGGCATCGGTCACCGCGCCGTCCGGGACACGCACGTCCAGGAGCTCCGCGGCGGACACCCGCACCTCCTCCCGGAGGCGATCCTTCTGGTGCGGGTCATCGCCGAGGACCGTGTCGAAGACCTGCGTCGCCAGCGGCACCAGGTCGGGGTGGGCGACCCAGGTGCCGTCGAAGCCGTCGCCTGACTCGCGCTCCTTGTCGGCGCGGACGGCCGCCATGGCGCGCTCGTTGACGTCGGCGTCGCGCCGCGACGGGATGAAGGCCGCCATGCCGCCCATGGCGTGGGCACCGCGACGGTGGCACGTCCGCACCAGCAGCTCGGTGTAGGCGCGCATGAAGGGCACGATCATCGTCACCTGCGCCCGGTCGGGCAGCACGAAGTCGGGGCGCGTGCGGAACTTCTTGATGACACTGAAGATGTAATCCCAGCGGCCGGCGTTCAGGCCCGCGGCGTGGTCGCGCAGCTCGTACAGGATCTCGTCCATCTCGAAGGCGGCCAGGATGGTCTCGATCAGCACGGTGGCGCGGATGGAGCCGTTCGAGATGCCGATGCGCTCCTGGGCCCAGGTGAAGACCTCGTTCCACAGCCGCGCCTCCAGGTGCGATTCGAGCTTGGGCAGGTAGAAGTACGGGCCGGAGCCCCGCTCGAGCTGCTCGCGGGCGTTGTGGAACAGGACCAGGCCGAAGTCGAACAGGCTGGCCGAGATCGCTGCGTCGTCGACCAGCACGTGCGCCTCGTCGAGATGCCAGCCTCGCGGCCGGATCACCAGCGTCGCGATGTCGGGGTTCAGGCGGTACGCCTTCTCATCGGTGTCGAAGGTGAGCCGCCGTCGGACGGCCTCCCGGACGGCCCACTGGCCGGTGATGACGTTGGCCCAGGTGGGGGAGAGGGCGTCCTCGAAGTCACCCATGAAGACCCGCGCGCCGGAGTTGAGGGCGTTGATCATCATCTTGGGCTCCACCGGCCCGGTGATCTCGACCCGGCGGTCCTGCAGATCAGCGGGCGCCGGCGCCACCTGCCAGCCGTCGTCCTCGCGCACCGATGCGGTCTCCGCCAGGAAGTCGGGCAGCTCGCCGGCGTCGAAGCGCGCCTGTCGCTCGGCCCGAGCCGCGAGCAGATCGCGGCGGCGCGGATCGAAGCGCCGATGCAGCTCCGCCACGAAGGCCAGGGCCTCGGGCGTGAGGATCTCCGCGACGTGGTCGGCGGGCTGGGTGACGGTGACTCCGGGGGGCGAATCGGTCATGCGTGCAAGGGTAGCGTCGCGGGGTCCGACCCAGGCCGTGCAGCTCGCGCCGCATGCACTCGCGACCGAGCATCGTCTTCATGAAGCGCGCGAGGCTAGGAGCCGGCCCGTTCGGCCCGCGATACGAGGAATGGCCGCGGCCGCGTCCCCGCGCGGTGGGCCTCCAGGAGCTGGACGAACCGACGCTCCCGGGTGTCCGGCCGCTTGGCGGAGGTGACCCAGAAGGTCGCGGTGCGACGGTACGACGGGGCGGACGACGACCAGGCGGCCCAGGCGACGGGATCCGCGCGGAACCGCTCGCGCAGCTCAGCCGGAAGCTCCGCGTGCTCGCGCTCGTACGAGTAGCTCGCGTCGCGGCGCCGGTCGCGCTCCTCGAACGCCCGCACGCCCGGCGGCTGCATGCGGCCCTCGGCGGTCAGCCGGGCGACGCGCTCGAGGTTCGAGGCGCTCCACGTGGACGTGCGGCGTCGCGGGGTGAAGCGGATGGCGCGGGTCTCGTCGTCGAGGCGGCGGGTGAGGCCATCGATCCAGCCCCAGCACAGCGCCTCCTCGACCGCCTCGACGTAGGTCATCGCCTGTTTCGGCACGCCCTTCTTGTAGAAGCCGATCCACAGCTCCGAGGCCGCGTCGTGGTGTCCCGCCAGCCAGGCTCGGAAGTCGGCGATCGAGGCGAAGATCCGGGCGTCGAGGTGCGACCCGATCACGGCTCGTCGTGCTGTCGCCGCTCCCAGGCCGCGATGCCCCAGGTGAGCAGCTGGTTGATGACGGCGAACACGGCCACCGCGAGCGCGACGATGACCACGGTTCGAGCCGGTTCGTCGAACGGCGACGAGACGGCCGCCACCACCGGCGTGAGCGGGATGAGCAGGAGCATCGTGACCACCCCCACGGCCAGGAATCGGCCCCAGGACATGGCGCCTACCAGCCGCCGGCGTCGCGGATCAGCCGGTGCAGGACGCGGGCTGCCACCGCGCGCCGGTACTCGGCGGTCGACCGCACGTCGTCGATGGGGGACACCTCGTCGAGGAGGGCTGCCGCAGCGGCATCGGCCGTCTCGCGGGTCGGCGGCGCGCCCTCGAGCGCGGCCTCCGTGCGCGGCACGCGGACCGGGGTGGCGGCCATGGAGCCGAGCGCGACGTGCACATCACGCCACGGGGCGCTCGTTCCGTCGGCCCGCCACGACAGCGCCATGACGACCTTGCTGATCGCCTGGGCGCGTCGCGTGCCGACCTTGCGGAAGCGCACCTCCCGGTCCCCGTGCAGCGGGATGCGGATGCGCACCAGCAGCTCGTCGGGGCGGGCCGCGGTCGTCCGGTACGACGGCCAGAAGTCGCGCGCCGGGACCTGGCGCTCGCCGCGGGACGAGCCCAGCACCAGCTCGGCGTCGAGAGCCAGCAGCACGGGCAGGGTGTCGCCCGCGGGCGAGGCGTTCATCACATTGCCGCCGATCGTCCCGCGGTTCTGGATCTGGGCGGCGCCGATGGTGGCGGCGACCTCGGCGAGGACCGGGATGGTCCGGGCGACCGCCGGCGATCGGCGCAGCTCGGTGTAGGTGGTCAGGGCACCGATCGTCAGCGCCTCGTCGTCGGCGCGGATGCCGCGCAGCTCGTCGAGCGCCCAGAGATCGAGCAGCCGCTCCGGAGGCTCGCCGATCTCACCGGCGATCTGCACCATCACGTCGGTCCCGCCGGCGATCGGTCGCCAGGCGGGTCCATCCTCGCCGAGCAGCGCGTACGCGTCCGCCAGGCGAGCGACGGAGGCGCTGATCGGTTCGACGGCGTTGGGCATCGGTCTCGGTCCGTCCGCGCTCAGCGTCGCAGCCCGCGCACGAAGCGCAGGAGCAGCCACACGCCGACCACCAGCAGGAGCAGCTGGCCGGGCGTCATGGCCAGGGTCACGTCGTGGTCCTCGAGGGCCTCGGGGAGCGACTCGGGATGTTCCGTCATGGCGTGCGACTCCGTTCGGCGGCGAGGGCGATGGCGTCGATGATCTTGGTGTACCCGGTGCAGCGGCACAGGTTGCCGGCGATCGCCTCGCGGATGGCCTCCTCGGTGGGCGCCGCGCCGGAGGCCAGGAACGCCTGCCCGGCGACCAGCATCCCGGGCGTGCAGATGCCGCACTGCGCCCCGCCGGTCTCCAGGAATGCCTGCTGCAGGACGCCCAGGGTGCCGTCGGGGGCGAGGCCCTCGACGGTCTGGACGCTGGCGCCCTGCGCCTGCGACACCGGCACCAGGCACGAGTCCACCAGGGCACCGTCGAGCAGGACGCTGCACGCGCCGCATTCGCCTTCGCCACAGCCCTCCTTGGTGCCCGTGAGGGCCAGGTCCTCGCGCAGCACGTCGAGGAGGCGTCGGGAGCCGGCCACCTCGACCTCGACCGCCGCACCGTTGACGCTGAAGCGGAAGCTCACGGCCGGAAGTCCTGCGGTGGATCGGTGGGGGAGCGCAGCGGGATCGCGTCCCCGCCCGCCGGCAGGTCCTCGATGGGCGGAGTCTTCGGCGCCGGGGCCTCCAGGGAGACGCCGGGCGGCGGCGGCATCGGTGCGCCGGTGATGCCGGCCAGGATGCGTTCCGAGGTCGCCGGCAGGTCATGGATCCAGACGCCCGTGGCATCGTGGATGGCCGCCACCACCGCCGGAGCCCCCACGTCCATGGGCAGCTCGCCCACGCCCTTCGCCCCATGCGGGGCGCCGGAGAACGGCTTCTCGACCAGGATCGACTGGATGCGCGGCGCGTCGAGCGAGGTGGGGATCAGGTAGGTGGCCAGGCGGTCGTTCAGGTAGCGGCCGTCGACGAGCTTCATCTCCTCGATGGTGGCGTAGCCGACCGCCTGCAGCGAGCCACCCTCGACCTGGCCCTCCGCCAGCACCGGGTGGATGACGCGACCGATGTCGGCGGCGCCGATGTAGTCGCGCACCGCGAGCTCGCCGGTGTCCAGGTCGACGTCGACCCTGACCACGGCGGCGGCCCACCCGAACGCCGGGTACGCGTCGCCGCGGTAGCGCGTGTCGTCGAACGGCTCGCCGGGGTACGGGCTGAACTGCTCGTCGACGCGAAGCGGGCCGGCGTCGCGGTAGGACTCGCTGAAGGGACGGCCCGTGCGCTCCTCCACGGTCGCTCGCAGCTTCTCCGCGGCGCGGATCAGGAGCCCGCCCACCACCATGGCCGTGCGCGATGCGACGGTCGGGCCGGAGTCGGGAACGATCGACGTGTCCTGCGGCGCGATGTCGACCTCGTCGTACTCGACGCCGAGCGTGTCGGCCACGAGCTGCGGGAAGATCGTCTTGGTGCCCTGGCCCATCTCCGTCGAGGCGGTCAGGATCCGAATACGGCCGTCATCCGTCAGCTCCACGCTCGCCACGGAGGCGAGGTGCACCTCGCCGGAGCCGGTGAAGCCCGCGCCGTGCCAGGCCAGCGCCAGGCCGATGCCGGTCGCCGTCCGTGCCCCGTCGGTGCGCTGCTGGCGCATGGCGCGCGTCTGGGCCTCGACCCGGTCGAAGCCGGCAGCCGATGCGGCCGCCTCGAGCACCTCGATCCCGCCGACCGATTCGCGGAGCACCTGGCCGGTCGGCGTGGTGTCGCCCTCGCGGTACACCCAGCGCCGTCGCAGGTCGAGCGGGCTGACGTCGAGCGCGTCGGCGATGCGATTGACCTGCATCTCGGCGGCGAACTCGGTCTGGGGCGCCCCGAAGCCGCGGAACGCGCCGTTCGGCGGCGTGTTGGTGGCCATGGCCCGGCCCGTGATGCGGACGTTCGGGCAGCGATACGGGCCGCCGGCGTGCAGCGTGCCGCGGCTCAGGACGACCGGCGTCAGCGTGCAGTACGCGCCGCCGTCCATGATGACCTCGATCTCCTGGGCCAGCAGCTCGCCGTCGGCGCTGACGCCCCAGCGCGAGCGGATGACGGCGGGGTGCCGCTTGGTGGTGGCGCTGATGTCCTCGTGGCGGTCGTAGATCATGCGCACCGGCTTGTGGCACTTCAGGGCCAGCAGCGAGGCGTGGAGGGCGATCATCGACGGGTACTCCTCTTTCCCGCCGAAGCCGCCGCCGGTCTCCGCCTGGACCACGACCGCCAGCTCGTCGCCCATGTTCAGCGCCCGCTTCATGGCCTTGTGGATGTAGTACGGGCACTGCAGCGAGCCGTGGACGGTCATCCCGCCGTCGTCGCGCGGGACGGCGATCATGGCCTGGTTCTCGATGTACAGCTGCTCCTGGTGGCCCACGCGGTAGGTGCCCTCGATCACCAGGTCCGCCGCGGCCATGGCGGTGTCCGGATCGCCCTGCGCCACCGTGTAGTGCGCGAACTCGACGTCCGACTCGAGCGGATCGAAGACGGCCGGCAGCCGCTCGGTGCGCAGCGTCACGTGGAGCCGTGCCTCGCGCAGCGTGGCCCGGTCGGGGGCCGCGATCAGGACGCACGGCTCGGCCTGGTGACGGATCTCGCCGCCGATCGGCACGAGCACCGGCTGGTCGTCGTCGATGAGGCTGACGACGTTGTCGCCGGGGATGTCGTCCGCGGTCACGACCACCACGCGCTTCCACTCGAAGGCGTCGTCCAGCTCGACCCCGAGCAGGCGGGCGTGGGGCTCGCTGGAGCGGATGGTGGCGCCGTACCAGGCGCCCGGGACGACCAGGTCGTCGGCGTACTTCGCCTCACCGGTGACCTTGGCGGGGCCCTCGCGCCGCAGCGGCGCGGCGGGGCGGGCTCGTCCGACCACGGGCGCCGTGCCCGTCAAGACGGCCGGCGCATCGGGGCTGGCGACGCCGGGGGCAGGCGTGCGCACGGTCAGGCTCGGGCGCTCCATCGGCTCATGCTAGCGCGCCGCACCGGGGCCGATTGACGTCCTGCGTACAGTGGCGCCGATGAGCTTCTTCGAGAAGGCGCGCCAGACCGCGACGCAGGGCCTGAGCCAGCTGACCGGCGGCGAGGGCGACGGCGAGAGTCGCGTGACCGCCGAATCCGTCACGGCCTCGGTCCGCGAGCTGGCCGGCCACGCCAAGCGCGGCGTGGTGACGGTCATCGAGAAGATCGACCCCGATACGCTGGCCGATCTCATCATCAAGGCGACGGCCATCCAGGAGAAGGCCAACGCGGCGCTCGCCCGCAAGAAGGCCGCCTACCGGATCGGCGACCTGAGCATCACCGCCACCATCCCGCCGCAGATCGGGTTCTCGATCGTGCGCATCGGCGACGTCGAGGAGGCGATCGACGAGGCCGCGCTGCTCGAGTCGAGCCAGCTCGAGGAGCGGATCCCGACGGCCGAGGAGGCCGTCATCTCGCTGGACGGCGAGACCGTCCCGACCGACGGCTGACGGGACCGCTCAGCGACCCCGCCGCAGGACGCGCCCCGGCCGCGCGCCGGTGTGCACGCCCTCGCGCACGACGACCTCCCCGTTGACGATCACCCAGCCGATGCCCTCGGGGTACGAGCACGGCTCCTCGTAGCTGCACGTCGCGCGGACCGCGTCGGGATCGAAGACGACCAGGTCCGCCACGGCGCCGTCGCTGACGATCCCTCGGTCGACCAGGCCGATGCGCTGCGCGGGCGCCGAGGTCATCGAGCGCACCGCCTCCTCCAGGCTCAGCAGCGCCTCGTCGCGCACGAACTGGCCCAGGACGCGGGGGAAGCTGCCGTAGGTTCGCGGCGACGGCTTGGCGCCGACGAAGGTGGAGTCGGTGCCGATCATGCCGACCGGGTGGCGCACGAATTCGCGCAGCGACTCGCTCCAGGGACCGGGGGTGACCTGGTTGAGCCGCAGGTCCTCGGCGAGCAGCAGGTCGCACAGGACGTCGACCGGGTCATCGCCGCGGTCGGCGACGACGTCGCCCAGCGTCCTTCCCTCCCAGCGCAGCAGCTCGGGGCGGGTGAAGGCACCCAGCCGCACGTCGTCCCACGCGCGACGTCCCGCGAAGAGGATCCCGCGCTCGGCGAGCTCCCGGCGGATGCGGTCGCGCACCGATCGGTCCGCCAGCCGCTCCTTCGTGCGCATCGGTCCACCAGCCTGCGCCCACGGCGGGATCATGATCAGGAGCCGGGTGCTGGCCCACTCGTACGGGTACGTGTCGAAGGTCACGTCCAGGCCCTCCGCGCGGGCGTCGTCGACCAGCGCCAGCATCGGTCCGGGGCCTTCCGGGAAGATCTGCTTGTGATAGAAGTGCGTGATGTGGGCGGGGCCCTCGCCGCGCCGCCCGATCTCGATCGCCTCGCGGTACGGATCGAGGTAGCGGTCCCCCAGCGGGTAGCGCACGTGGGTGTGGTAGAAGCCGCCGTGGCGCGCCGCCTCGTTCGTCAGCGCAGCCAGCTCATCGGTGGTCGCGTACGACCCGGGCGGGTAGTCGAGGCCCGATGAGAGCCCGACGGCGCCCTCCTGCATCGCCTCGCGCAGCATGGCGCGCATGTCGGCCACCTGCGCGGGCGTGGCCTCGGCCTCCTCCCAGCCGGCGGCCGCGATCCGCAGGGCCGTGTTGCCGACCAGGAACGCCAGGTTGACCGATGGGTGCAGCGCGTCGAGCCGATCCAGGTACGAGGTGACGGTCGACCAGTCGTAGGCGAGCTCCGGCCGACCGTCGAGCCCCGCGTTCATCTCGACCAGGGAGCGGAGGTCGGCGGCATCGCGGAAGGGCGCGTAGGACAGCCCGTCGACACCGATGACCTCGGTCGTGACCCCCTGCAGCACCTTCGGCTCGTGGGTCGGCGCGGCGAAGAGCATCAGCCCCGAGTGGGAATGCAGGTCGACGAAGCCTGGCGCCACCACCCGGCCGGCCGCGTCCACGCGCTCGCCGGCGTCGACGGCGGTCGTGTCGCCGTGCACGACCGTCAGGCGACCGTCACGCACGCCCACCGCCGCGGCGAAGGGACGTTCGCCGGTCCCGTCGACGACGGTCCCGTTCTCGACGAGCAGGTCGTAGCGGGCGGACATGGCAGCGCATGGTACGCGCCGCGTTCAGAATGAGCCGATGCAGGTTGCCGCCGTCGTGCTCGCCGCCGGCGCCTCGAAGCGGTTCGGTGCGCCGAAGCACGAGGTGCTGCTGGCCGGGGAGCCGATGTACCTGATGGCGGCCCGCACCGCGCAGGCCGCCGGGCTCGACCCGGTCCTGGTCGTCGTCCCGCCGGGGACGGCGGTGCCGCCGGAGCTCGTGCCGGTGGTCAACGACGACCCGAGCGCGGGCCTCAGCCGCTCCGTGCGGCTCGGCATCGCGACGGTCCCGCCCGAGTGCGACGCGGCCGTCCTCCTGCTCGGGGACGAGCCGACGATCTCCGGCGACGACCTCGCCGCGGTCGTGGCCGCGGCGTCCGGGGAGCGCTCCATCGTGGCGACCCGCGTCGGCGACCGCATCGGTCCACCGGTGCTCCTCACGCGGGACGCCTTCGGCCTGGTCGAGCGCCTCCACGGCGATGAGGGACTGCGGCCGCTCCTCCGCGCGGAGGCGGGTGCGGTGACCGTGGTAGAGCGAAGCGTGCCGATCGCCGACATCGATACGCCGGCGGACCTGGACGCCCTGGCCCCGGCCTGTCCGGGCTGCGGCATCCGGGTGCCGGCGCCGGCGGCCGGCCCGACGCACGAGTACATCGAATCGTCGCCGGGTTGCTGGGCGCTCTTCAACGATCTGCTGGCCCGCGAGTTCGGCGACCCGTCGTACGGCCGGGTGCACCGCCACACGGTCGACGTCTACGCGGTCCAGCACCCCGGCGTCGACGATCGACGGCAGCGACAGTCGGTGGCGCTCCACCTCGTCGGACTCTGCCACTGGCTGGAGCACGACCTGGAGCAGGACCGGCTCAACGCCATCACCCAGCGGCTGGCGAGCGCCGGGCGCGATTGGCCCTGGCTCGAGCCCCCGGCGGCGTACGCCATGACGGTGGCGGACGTTCACCGGGCACGCACCGGCGCGGAGCACCGGGCGCTCGTGCGCCACTGGGCGAAGGCGACCTGGGACGCGTGGGTTGACCACCAGCCGCGGGTCCGCGAGTGGGCGGCCGATGCGCTCCTGCCCACGGGGTAGAATCGCTCACATGTTCGATTCGGCCACGGAGGCGGACCGATGACGATCGAGCGCATCACCAGCGCCGACATCGCCGAGGAGGAGCTCGCCCTCGAATCGACCGTCCGTCCGCGACGCCTGGACGAGTTCGCGGGGCAGGACCGGGTCAAGGAGAACCTGGCGATCCTGATCGATGCCGCGAAGCATCGGTCCGAGCCGGTCGACCACGTCCTGCTCTACGGCCCGCCCGGCCTGGGCAAGACGACGCTGGCGAACATCGTCGCGGCCGAGATGGGCGCCCAGATCCGCACGACCAGCGGCCCGGCCATCGAGCGGGCCGGCGACCTGGCGGCCGTGCTGACCAGCCTGGGCAAGGGCGACGTGCTGTTCATCGACGAGATCCACCGGCTGAGCCACGCGGTGGAGGAGATCCTCTACCCGGCCATGGAGGACTTCGCGCTCGACGTCGTGCTCGGCAAGGGCCCGGGCGCGCGGACCGTGCGGCTGCAGATCGAGCACGTCACGGTCATCGGCGCCACGACGCGGGTCGGCAGCATCACCGGCCCGCTGCGGGACCGATTCGGGGTCACCTACCGGCTCGACTACTACACGCAGGGCGAGCTCGAGCGCATCCTGCTCCGCTCGGCGGACATCCTGGGCATCTCCCTGACCGATGCGGCGGCCGCCCTGGTCGCGGGTCGCTCGCGCGGCACGCCGCGGATCGCCAACCGGCTGCTGAAGCGCGTGCGCGACTACGCGCAGGTCCGGGGCGGGGGAGATGGCGCCGTGACCGATGCCCTCGCCGCCGATGCGCTCGGCCTGCTC
This sequence comes from Candidatus Limnocylindria bacterium, assembly GCA_035700865.1. Lineage (GTDB taxonomy): Bacteria > Chloroflexota > Limnocylindria > QHBO01 > QHBO01 > JACDBZ01. The sequence goes on from DASSOH010000108.1 coordinate 22,815, forward strand.
GAGATCGACGAGCGCGGCCTGGACGCGATGGACCGCCAGCTGCTGCGCGCCATGGCCGAGCACCACGCCGGGGGACCGGTCGGCCTCGCCACCATGGCGGCGACGGTCAGCGAGCCGATCGAGACGATCGAGGACGTGGTGGAGCCGTACCTGATGCAGATCGGCTTCATGGCCAGGACGCCGCGAGGGCGGCAGCTGACCTCGTCGGGCTGGGAGCACCTGGGCCTGACGCCGCCGTCCGGCTCCGCCGCCGCGGCAACGGTCCAGGCGCAGCAGCCCGGCCTGTTCGACGGCTGACCCCGATGTCCCCGGAGCTCGGCCGCGTGGTCCTCGTCATCGGGGTCGTGCTGGTGGTGCTCGGCGGACTGGCGATGGCCGGCGTGCGACTGCCGCTCGGCCGGCTGCCGGGCGACATCGCCATCGAGGGCGAGCGCGGGGGCTTCTTCTTCCCGATCGTGACGATGGTCATCGTCAGCATCGTCCTCACCGTGATCGTGAACCTCTTCCTCCGGCGCTGACGACGACGGCGGGCGCGCGAAATCGTGCCTCGCGCGCGCGCGCATCGGCGTAGGCTGCGCGGCGGCACCAGTGCCCGGCGCGGTGTCGTGCGCTCCAGGTGCCCAGTGGAGACGCGGAGGGTGACCCGAGTGGAGGCAGAGGCAACGGAGGTACCGAGGTCGAGCGCGGCAGCGCCACCGGCCCGGGGAGGGCTCGACGCCTTCTTCAAGCTCAGCGAACGGGGGACGACGGTCGGCACGGAGCTGCGGGCCGGACTCACCACCTTCATGGTGATGGCGTACATCCTGTTCGTGAACGGCTCCATCCTGACGGGCGGGTTCGACGCGACCGGACAGGCCGATCCTCGGTGGACGCTGGCGACCATCGCCGCGGGAACCGCCCTGGTCGCCGGCATCATGACCATCGCCATGGGCGTGGTGGCGAACTACCCGTTCGCCCTGGCCGCGGGACTCGGCATCAACGCGATCGTCGCGTTCTCGCTGACCGGCCGCGGGCTCTCGCCGGCGGGCGCCATGGGCGTCATCGTCCTGGAAGGCCTGCTGGTCACGCTGTTCGTGGTGGTCGGCCTTCGGGAAGCCATCATGAACGCCGTCCCCATCTCGCTCAAGCGCGCGATCGGCGTCGGCATCGGCCTGTTCATCCTGTTCATCGGCTTCGCCAACGGCGGCCTCATCACCGCCGGCAGTGGGACGCTCGTCACCATCTCGTTCCCGACCCAGGCGTCCCAGTGGGTGTTCCTGGCGGGCCTCCTCATCACCATCGTCCTGTACGTCCTGCGCATCAAGGCCGCGCTCGTCATCAGCATCCTGCTGACGACGCTCCTGGCCATCGTCGTCGGCGTGGCGACCGTCCCGCCGCTCGATCAGCTGGTGGCAACGCCGTCGTTCGACACGCTCGGACAGTTCGACCTCGGGCAGGTGTTCAGCGTCCTGCCACTGGTCACGGCGCTGCTGGTGATCTTCGCGATCATGCTCACGGACTTCTTCGACACGATGGGCACCGTCACCGGCGTGGCGGCTGAGGCCGGGCTCGCCCGGCCGGACGGCTCCGTTCCGGGCGTGGGTCGCGCGCTCCTGGTCGACTCGCTGGCAGCGGTCGCTGGCGGCGCCGGTGGCGTGAGCTCGAACACGACGTACATCGAGAGCGCCGCGGGCGTCGCCGACGGCGGTCGCACCGGCCTGACGTCGGTCACCACCGGCGTGCTCTTCCTGCTGGCGATCCTGCTCTCGCCCGTGGCGCTCGTCGTGCCCGCCGCGGCGACCGCGCCGGTGCTGGTGCTCGTCGGGTACCTGATGTTCACGCTGGTCAAGGACATCCCGGTCGGCGACGTGGAAGACGGCTTCCCGGCCCTGCTGACCATGGTCCTCATGCCGCTGACCTACGACATCACCGTCGGCATCGGCGCCGGCTTCATCAGCTGGGTGCTGATCAAGGTGGTTCGAGGCAAGCTCGCCGAGATCCACTGGCTGATGTGGGTCGTGGCGATCGCGTTCCTGGTCTTCTTCGCCCAGGACTGGATCAACAGCCTGGTCGGCTGAGACCCTCGCGTGGCGCCCGGCCGGGTCATCCGGCCGGGCGTTACCCTGTCCGGCGCATGACCGCGCCACGCCTGCGCGTCGACGACTTCGACTACCAGCTGCCCGCCGACGCCATCGCCCAGACCCCGGCCGAGCCCCGCGACGCCTCGCGACTCCTGGTGCTTGACCGCGCCACCGGCACGCTGCAGCACGCGACCTTTCGCGACGTCGGGCGCTGGCTGCGCGCCGGCGATCTGCTGGTGGTCAACGACTCGCGCGTCATCCCGGCCCGGCTCGCGGCGACGCGGGTCTCGGGCGGCAGCGCCGAGCTGCTGGTGCTGCGACAGCTGGACGATGCCTGGCACTGGGAGGCGCTGGTGCGTCCGTCGCGGCGGCTTGCGGTGGGTGACACCGTCACGCTTCGGAATGGCGCGGTGGTCGAGGTCGGGGAGCGGCTGGGCGACGGCACGCGGGTCGTCGCCTTCCCGGATGACCGCGACCCGCATCAGCTCATGGCGGAAGCCGGCGAGATGCCGCTGCCACCGTACATCCGCGATCGCTCGGCGCCGCCCGACCGATACCAGACGGTCTACGCCCGGCCGCCGGGGAGCGCCGCGGCGCCGACCGCCGGCCTGCACTTCACGCCAGAGCTGCTCGCGCGGCTGGAGGCGGCCGGCGTCGAGCGCGCGACGGTGACGCTGCACGTCGGGCTCGACACGTTCCGCCCGCTCGAGGGCTCGTACGTCGACGAGCACCGCATCCACACCGAGTGGTACGAGGTGCCGGACGCCACGCGCGACGCGATCACGCGGACTCGCGAGCGCGGCGGGCGCGTGGTGGCCGTGGGCACGACCGCGGTGCGCGTGCTGGAGACCGCGACCCGAACGGAGGCGGCCTCAGGCTGGACGGACCTGTACGTCACGCCGCCGCATCGGTTCGGCGCGGTCGACGCGCTGATCACCAACTTCCACCTGCCGCGCAGCTCGCTGCTGCTGCTGGTCACCGCCTTCGTGCAGGCCGGCATGGCGGACGGCACCGATGCCTACGCCGCGCGCGACGTCCTGCTCGACGCGTACCGCGTGGCGCTGAGCCGCGGCTATCGATTCTTTAGCTTCGGCGACGCGATGCTGATCCGGTGAGCCGCGCCTCAGGCCTGGTCGTCGGAGCGGGTCGGGATCGCCTCGCGCTCTTCGTCGCTGAGCTCGGGCGTCTGCTCGTCGGGCTCGTCGCCGGAGGCCCCGTCCTCGTCACCCGCCACCTGGACCGGCGTCGTCGGGGCCGCCGGCGCATCACCGGACGGGGGCAGGGGCCGCGGGCCGCCCGGGTGGGCGCCGGGCACCTCGGACGAGGCGCGACCCGCCGGGACCCCGAACGGCTCGGCCATGACCGCGCACACGCGCGCCAGGTCGCACAGCGCCTGGCCCAGGTCGGGCGACTCGGTCGCTGCCTCGAAGTGGGGGTGGTGGAGCCGGAACGACCAGCGCGTGCGGTGCTCGCGCGCCCAGAGGCGGAAGGTATCGGCCCGCAGCTCGACGCCGCGCAGGACCTGCCACGGGTACATCAGCATGGCGAGCCGGTAGCGGGCGGACGAGCCGAAGGGCGCGTACCGATGGTCGAGCAGGCCCACCTCGGTGGCCACCATCACGCGGCGCTCGTCACCCTCGGCACCGGCCTCCAGCGCGTAGACCGCGAGGTCCTCGACACCCAGGCTCTGCAGTTCGAGCGCGATCCATTCCTTCACCTCGTCGTTCAGGAACGGCATCCGCGGCCATTCGGTCAGTCGCACGCGACGGTCACCTCTCCGTAGTGCATCCGTAGCCTATCCTCTCCGGCGGTGTCAGTGCGGGCTCCCATCACCTCCACCTTCGAGGCCACTCCGGTCGGGCGCGCCCGGTTGGGTCGCATTGTCACACCTCACGGGCCGATCGACACGCCCCAATTCATGCCGGTCGGCACGCAGGCCACGGTGAAGGCGCTCACGCCAGGCGACCTGCGCGCGGCCGGAGCGCAGATGATCCTCGGCAACACCTATCACCTCAACCTGCGGCCGACCGCGGAGCGCATCGCGCGACTGGGCGGCCTGCATCGGTTCATGGCCTGGGACGGACCGATCCTGACCGACTCGGGCGGCTTCCAGGTCTTCAGCCTGGCCGACCTCCGGCGCGTCGACGACGACGGGGTCACCTTCACGTCCCACCTCGACGGGTCGACGCATCGGCTCACGCCCGAGCGCTCGATGGAGATCCAGGCGCTGCTCGGGTCGGACGTGGCGATGGCGTTCGACCAGCTGGTCGATCCCGGGCTGCCGCCGCACGAGGTGGAGGAGGCCATGCAGCGAACGCACCGATGGGCCGACCGCTCGTTGGCGGCCCGCGGCCGGCCCGACCAGGCCGTGTTCGGGATCGTCCAGGGAGGGGTCGATGCCGAGCTGCGCCGCCGCTCGGTGGCGCACGTCGCCGGACTGCCCTTCGACGGGATCGCCGTCGGCGGCCTGTCGGTGGGGGAGTCGAAGGCCCAGATGGCGGCGACGCTCGACGTCGTGGCCGATGCCCTGGGCGACGACCCGCGGCCCCGCTACCTGATGGGCGTGGGCTCGCCCGTCGATTTCTTCACGGCCGTCGAGCGCGGCATCGACCTGTTCGACTGCGTCCTGCCCACCCGCGTGGCGCGGACCGGCCAGGTCTGGACCGATGCCGGCCGGCTCAACCTGCGCAACGCCGTGCACCAGGACGACCCCGGGCCGATCGACCCCGCCTGCGCCTGCGAGGCCTGTCGCAATCACTCGAGGGCGTACCTGGCCCACCTGTTCCGCGCCCGCGAGCTGCTGGCCTACCGCCTGGCATCGGTGCACAACGTGACGTGGACCCTCTCCCTGCTCGCGCGCCTGCGGGCGTCGCTGCGCGACGGCTCGTTCGAGACGCTCGCCGCATCGATCCGCGCCGCCTTCACGCGGGGATCGGCGCAGCGCAGCGGCTGATGCGCGCCCTCGGCCCGGGTTACGAGCCGAACTTCGTCCACTCCCCCTCGGACACCACCTCGATGGAGCCATCCACCACGACGATGGCGGTCTGCTCGTCGATGGCGTAGGCGGGGCCCCCGACGTCGGCCGCCCAGCGCTCGGCGTGCGCCGGCGTGTTGGTCGGGAACGCGTTCAGGTGCGGGAAGATCGAGAAGTCGACCACCCCCAGCGTCCGGTCGTCCGGCGCCGATGGCCACGACACGAAGTCGTGGCCGATGCGGGGCGTCATCGCCATGCTGCCGGCGCTGACGCCCACCCAGACGGTGTCGACCAGGGATGGCAGCAGGTCGGCCAGGCCGGACTCGCGCATCCAGTGGGACAGGTACGTCGCGTCGCCGCCGTCGACGAGGAGCACGTCCGCCTCACGCACCCACGGGACCCACCGCTCGGCACCGATCGTCGGCAGCGCCGTGAGCTCCAGGACGCCGAGCGACCCCCAGCCGAGCCCCGAGAAGTGGTCCCACTGCGGCTCGGCCGCGACGAAGCCCCGGACGGAGGACGGTCCGCACATCGGGTGGCCCCACTGGGCCGTCGGGATGCACAGCGCGCGACATTCGCCGATCGGTTTCGGGAGCAGCCGCTCCAGGGCGGCTCGGATGCTCGGGTTGGTGACGCCACCGGACGTGAGCAGGAGCTTCAAGGTGCCTCCGGGATTCGCGGTGATGAATGGTGGATGTCGGTAGGACCGGTGCCCGCCCGCGAACTCATCGCGCCCGGCCGGCCGTGTGTCATACGCCGTATGACAGCGGTGTAGAATGGGGCACCCGACGTGAGACGTGACAGGGTAGCTGTCACACCGCGGCGTAGAATCGATCGCATCCGCACCGGTAAGTGCCGGGTAAGCCGAGGGTAAGGGTCGGCGGCGCATGATCGGCGCCAGCTCGACCGGCTCACACGGAGGTTCGAGCGATGGCAAAGGGCCGGGATCGACCGCGCAAGGAGCCGAAGCGCAAGGCGAAGGAGAAGGCGCCCAAGCAGCATCCACCGGGGTCAGCCGGCTGGGAGCCGCCGCGGCATGACACACCGACGCGACCCGTCGAGGTCATTCGGCCCAAGCGCAAGGAACGGGAGCCCCAGGACGACGAGTGAGCGGAAGCCACCGGGGCCGAAGAGGAACGAGGAGCAACACGTGACATGGACGCACCGGTGGTGACCCGAACCCCGACGGACGGGGGTCCGGCGGCCAAGAACGGCAACGGCGAGCGGAGCCGCGCCGTCGACGCCGCCATCCTCCAGATCGAGAAGCAGTTCGGCCGTGGCTCGATCATGCGGCTCGGCGACCGTGAGGCGCAGAACGTCCCGGCCATCTCGACCGGGTCGGTCGCGCTCGACCTCGCGCTCGGCGTGGGCGGCGTGCCGCGTGGCCGCATCACGGAGATCTACGGCCCCGAGTCCAGCGGCAAGACGACGCTGTGCTACCACATCGCGGCGACGGCGCAGCGCAACGGTGGCATCGTGGCCTTCATCGACGCCGAGCACGCCCTCGACCCGTCGTACGCGAAGAACGTCGGGGTGAACGTCGACGAGCTGCTGGTCAGCCAGCCGGATACCGGCGAGCAGGCGCTCGAGATCGCGGAGACGCTCATCCGCTCGGGTGGAGTCGACGTCGTGATCGTCGACTCGGTGGCGGCCCTGGTCCCACGCGCCGAGATCGAGGGCGACATGGGCGACAGCTTCGTCGGCCTCCAGGCCCGGCTGATGAGCCAGGCGCTGCGCAAGCTGACGGGAGCCATCAACCGCAGCCAGACGGCCCTGGTCTTCACCAACCAGCTGCGCGAGAAGATCGGCGTGATGTTCGGCAACCCGGAGACGACGCCGGGCGGCCGCGCGCTGAAGTTCTACGCCAGCGTGCGGATGGACATCCGGCGCATCGAGACCCTCAAGCAGGGAACCGATGCGGTCGGCTCGCGCACCCGCGTGAAGGTGGTGAAGAACAAGGTGGCCTCGCCGTTCCGCGTGGCCGAGTTCGACATCATGTACAACGAGGGCATCAGCCGCGAAGGCGGGCTGCTGGACGTCGGCATCGCCGCCGGCATCCTCAGCAAGACCGGCGCGTGGTTCAACTACGGCGACGTCCGCCTCGGGCAGGGCCGCGAGAACGCGCGGGACTTCCTGAAGCAGAACCCCGAGATCGCCCAGAAGATCGATGACGAGATCCGTGGACGGGTCGCGAGCATCGAGGTCGGCGTCGAGGGGATCAGCGAGGCGGAGTAGGGGAGTCCGCATGCCACGGCGCGGCTCGCGTCCGTCCGAGCCGCGCGACCCACCCGACGCCCAGGCAGCGCTCGAGATCGCGGTTCGCTACCTGGGCACGCGGCCCCGCACGCGCTGGGAGGTCCAGCGGCGCCTCCAGCGGGCGGGCGTCGAGCCGGCGGTCGTCGACGCGGTCCTCGAGCGGCTCGTCGCCCTGGGCTACCTGGACGATGCGGCCTTCGCGCGCTGGTGGGGCGAGCAGCGCGACCGTCACGCCCCCCGCGGCCGGCGCCTGGTGGCCACGGAGCTGCGTGCGCACGGTGTTCCCCGCGACGTGATCGAGGCGTTCGTCGCCCAGCACGACGACCCCGAGCGCCTCCCCGGCGACGAGGCGCTGCCGAGCAGCGAGCACGAACGAGCGCGTGACGCGCTGGATCGGCACCTGCGCGGTCGCGCCCTTCCGACGGACCCGAAGGGTCTCCAGCGTCTCGGCATGTTCCTGATGCGGCGGGGATTCGACCCGGCAACCGTGCGAGCCACCATCCGTGCAGCGGGCACGGATGTGCCCGACACCGAGGAGGCGTGACCGAATGACGACGGCGAGACCATCGGGCGTGCCGATCTCGACGGGTACCTGCAACGCTACCGGGCCGTGGCCGGCTCGGCGCGACGCTCGCGTCGGCGGTAGGCTGGCGGCATGCGCTACGCCCTCATGACCGAGCCCCAGCAGGGGCTGACCTACGACGAGATCCTCGCCGTCACCCGCACGGCCGAGGAGGCCGGCATCGAGGCCTTCTTCCGGTCCGACCACTACGCCAGCTTTCCGGGCGCCTCCGGCCTCCCGACGACGGATGCCTGGACCACGCTGGCGGGCCTCGCGCGCGAGACGACGACGATCCGCCTCGGGGTCCTGGTCTCGCCGGTCACCTTCCGCATCCCCGGCAGCCTCGCCAAGGTCATCCAGACCGTGGATGAGATGAGTGATGGGCGGGTGGAGGCAGGCTTCGGCGCCGGGTGGAACGACGAGGAGCACGCGCAGCTCGGCATTCCCTTCCCGCCCATCACCGAGCGCTATGACATGCTCGAGGAGCAGATGGCGCTGATCCACGGGCTGTGGACGGAAGCGGACGGCTGGAGCTTCGACGGCGAGCACTGGCGGGTGCGCGGGGCGAAGCGTCACGGCGACATCGCGCGCGGCACCCGCCGGCACCCGCACGTGATCTTCGGCGGGAAGGGCGGGCCGCGCCTGGCCGCCCTGGTCGCGAAGTACGGCGACGAGTTCAACCTCAACTCGGCGAAGCCGGACGACGCGGGGCCGGCCTACTCCCGCATCCGTGAGGCGTGCCGCGCGGTCGGCCGCGATCCCGACGAGATCGTGTACTCGGCGATGACCGGGGTCCTGGTGGCCGAGACCGAGCACGACCTGCGTGCGCGGGTGCACGACCTGATGGCGATGCTGGGCCGGACCGATGGCAGCGCGGACGATTGGCTGGCCGAACGGCGTGGACGATGGGTGATGGGCACGCCCGACCAGGCCCACGAGCGGATCCTGGCGCTGGAGGCGGCCGGCACGCAGCGGGTCATGCTGCAGGACTTCGTGCCCCGCGACCTGGACCACGTCCGCCTGATCGGCCGGCTCTTCGCGCCCTGATCGGCCGGCTGAGCCGCCGGCCGACTTGCGCTACACTCGGCCGACATCATCGACTGACCGATGCGCCCGCCTGGCGGGCGCCATCTCGCCCATCCGGGCTCCAGCCATCAAGGGGGAGCCGACATGCCAGAACTGGTCGTCATCGTGGTGGCGGCGGTCGCTGCCGCCATCGGAATCGTCATCGGATTCTTCGTGCGCCGCATGGTCGCGGCCAACGCCGTGCGCCACGCCGAGCAGTACGCCGAGCGGCTTGTCGCCGAGGCGCGTGCCAAGCAGAAGGAGCTGGTCCTCGAGGGGAAGGACGAGGCCCTGCACCTGCGTCGCGCGGCCGAGGAGGAGGCGCGTGAGCAGCGCTCCACGCTGCAGCGGACCGAGCGTCGTCTGCTCGACCGCGAGGAGGCGCTGGATCGGAAGCTGTCCACCCTCGAGGAACGCGAGGCCGCGCTGTCGGATCGCCAGGTCCAGCTCGACGAGGAGCGTCGGCGCCTGGCCGAGCTGCAGGACCACCAGCGCGCCGAGCTGGAGCGCGTCTCCGGGCTGACCGCTGCCGAGGCGCGCCAGACGCTGATCGCGCAGATCGTGGACGAGGCGCAGGCCGAGGCCCAGCACCGCGTCCGGGAGATCGAGCATCGGGCCGTCGAGGAGGGCGAGGACCGGGCGCGACGGGTGCTCACCACGGTCATGCAGCGCATCGCGGCGGACCACACCTCGGAGGCGACCGTGACGGTCGTCAACCTGCCCAACGAGGAGATGAAGGGTCGCATCATCGGCCGCGAGGGGCGCAACATCCGCGCCCTCGAGCAGGCCACCGGCGTCGACCTGATCATCGATGACACGCCGGAGGCCGTCGTCCTCTCCGGCTTCGACCCGGTGCGCCGCGAGGTGGCGCGCATGGCGCTCAACAAGCTCATCAGCGACGGGCGCATCCACCCCGGCCGGATCGAGGAGACGGTGGCGAAGTGCCGCCAGGAGATCGAGGTGGTCATGCGCCAGGCCGGCGAGCAGGCGGCCTACGACGCCGGCGTCCCGGGGCTTCACCCCGAGCTCATCAAGCTCCTCGGTCGGCTGAAGTACCGCACCAGCTACGGCCAGAACGTGCTCAACCACTGCGTGGAGACGGCGCGCCTGGCGGGGCTGCTGGCGGCGGAGATCGGCGCCAACGTGAGCGACGCCAAGAAGGGCGGCCTGCTGCACGACATCGGCAAGGCGGTCGACCACGAGGTCGAGGGCCCGCACGCGGCCATCGGCGGCGAGATCGCGTCTCGCTACGGCATCACGCCCGTCGTCTGCAACGCGATTGCCGCCCACCACCAGGAGGTGGAGCAGGAGAGCGTGGAGGCGACCGTGGTGCAGATCGCGGACGCCATCAGCGCCTCGCGGCCCGGGGCCCGGGGCGAGACGCTCGACAACTACGTGAAGCGCCTGGACGACCTGCAACAGATCGCACTCGGCTTCCCGGGCGTCGAGCGCTGCTACGCCATCCAGGCCGGCCGCGAGATCCGGATCCTGGTGCGTCCGGAGGAGATGGACGACCTGGCCGCCAGCCGGCTGGCGCGCGACGTGGTCCGCAAGATCGAGGAGCAGCTGCAGTACCCCGGCCAGATCAAGGTCACCGTGATTCGGGAGACCCGCGCGGTCGACTACGCGCGGTGAGCCAGCTGCACATCGGCGTCATCGGCGACATCATCGGCAAGCCTGGACGCCAGGCCGTCGCGCACATCCTGCCCGAGCTGCGCGAGGAGTTCGCGCTCGACATGGTCATCGCCAACGGCGAGAACACCGCCGCTGGCGCGGGGCTGACGCCCAGCCTGGCGGAGGAGCTGCTGGCCGGCGGGGTGGACGTCATCACCAGCGGCAACCACATCTGGGACAAGCGCGAGATCTACGAGTACCTGGACACCGATCGGCCGGTGCTGCGTCCCATCAACTACCCCGACGATGCGCCCGGCCGGGGTTGGCTGGTGCACCACACCGATGAGGGCGACGAGGTCGCCGTCATCAACGCCATGGGCCGCGTCTTCATGAACCAGCTCGACAGCCCGTTCACCAAGCTCGACGAGCTGCTCGACGGCGCGGCCATGCCACTCCCGCCGGTGCGCATCCTGGACTTCCACTGCGAGATCACGTCGGAGAAGAACGCCATGGGCTGGTACCTCGACGGCCGCGTGAGCGCCGTGGTGGGCACCCACACCCACGTGCCGACGGCCGATGCGCGCGTCCTGCCCAACGGCACGGCCTACATCAGCGACATCGGGATGACCGGGCCGCGCGACTCGGTCATCGGCTTCGCGCTGGACACCGTGCTCCCGCGATTCACGCGACACCTGCCGACCCGCTTCCAGGTGGCGTCGGGGCCGGTCTCGTTCAACGCGGTGGTCATCGCGGCCGATGTGGCCACCGGACGGGCCAGCTCGATCCAGCAGGTGCAGCGCCTCGTCGAGGTGTGACCCGCACCGATTCGCCACTGGTCGCCGTCGTGGGACCGACGGCGTCGGGCAAGACGGACCTGGCCCTGGCCCTGGCGCGGCACCTTCCGGTCGAGATCCTGGTCGCCGATTCGCGCCAGGTGTACCGCGGCATGGACATCGGCACCGCCAAGCCGGACCCCGCCGCCCGCGCCGCCGTCCCGCACCACCTGCTCGACCTGGTCGAGCCCGACGAACCGTTCACGGTCGCCCAGTGGGTGGAGCTGGGCCGCGGGCTCATTCCCGAGGTCGCGGCCCGCGGCCGGCTGCCGCTCGTGGTGGGTGGCACGGGCCTGTACGTCGCG
>DASSOH010000109.1:0-2325 GCA_035700865.1 Candidatus Limnocylindria bacterium
CGCGCAGGCCACCGACGGCGCGCGCCACGACCCAGCGGCCGGACGCGATGGCTTCGAGCGCCACCATCCCGAGGCCCTCGGCCCGCGACGGCACCAGCACGACGTCGTGCTCGGCCATCAGCCGCGCCACCTGGGCGGGCGGCAGCTCGCGGATGCCCGGACCGGCGAGCGTATCGGCCAGTCGTGCGGCCACGTCGTGGCCCTTGACGTCCGAGGCACCGCCGAGGTACAGGACGCGCCGCTCCGCAGGTCGCGGGGTGAATTGGAAGAGATCCGTGTCGACGCCGGGCGGGATGACCTCAGCCCGCGCCCCGAGCCGTTCGACGAGCGCGGCGGTGTCTGCCGAGTTGGTGACCACCAGGTTTGCACGGCGCGCGACGGTTCGCACCAGGAAGCGGTACACAGGCCCCCGCGACGCGACCGCTCGCACGTCCGTGCCGTGGGCATAGGCAAGCAGCGGGACGCCGCGCAGCCGTGCGGCGACCAGGCCCACCAGTCCCGCCGGGTAGAGCACGTGCGCCTCGACGCCGTCGTACCGGCCGCGCACCGTCAGCCCGACGAGCAGGAAGCGCAGCGTGCCGAGCAGCCAGTGGCGGGAGGGCTGGCCGACCACAACGTTGACGCCGCGTATCCCGCGGAACCGGTTGCTGACGAAGATCCCGGACGCGGGGTGGGTATCGGACGGCCAGATGCGGGTGAAGACGAGCAGACGCCTGCGCCGGCGCAGGCCGGCATACACCTTCACCAGCGCATCGGCCGATACGCTCCAGTTGTAGCGCTCGCGCACCGCCTGCCGGCCATTGGCGCCCATGCGGGCAGCGCCGACGGGATCGGCCAGCAGCTCGCGGAGGGCATCCGCAATGGCCTCCGGCCGGCGGGCGTCGACGATGACTCCCGCCTGCTCCCGCTCGAGCACGCGACGCACCTCCGGGAAGTCGCTGGCGACGACCGGCAACCCCGCGGCCATCGACTCGAACAGCTTGTTCGGCAGCGAGTAGGTGTAGCTGAGGCTGACCGGCTGGCCGGGTGCCACACCGACCGTGGCCGATGCGGCGTATGCCACCACGTCCGCCGGCGGCACCGGGTCGAGAATGTGGACGCGGTCGGAGATTCCGAGGGTCGCAGCGCGCTCTTCGAGCGCCAGGCGCAAGCCGCCCTCGCCGAGGAAAACGAGGTGGGCCTCGGGGACGTCGGCCATGGCGCTGATCAGCTGCTCCAATCCACGACCGGGGAGCAGCGCCCCGAGGTACAGGACGATCGGCGCACCGTCCGGGATTCGGTTACCACCGGGCAGGGATCGAAGCTCTCGCCGGCGCGCTTCGACGCCGAGGTCCGGGTAGTTCGGGACCGATTCGACGTGCGCCAGCCCGTACTCGCGCTCGAGGTGTCGCGCGATGGACGGGCTGACCGTGATCCAGGCCGCGGCACGCCGGAGGTAGCGCCGCTCGACGAATCGGTACCAGGCCAGGAAGGCCCACCAGTACAGGAGCGGCCGGCCGCGGCGTGTCTGCTGCAGCCAGAGCTCGTGGCCGTCGTAGACGAACGGGACACGCAAGTCTCGGGCAACGGCCGCCACCGGCTCGAGGGCGTTGCTGTCATGCGCGTGGAGGACGTGCGGCCGGGTGCGCCGCAGCGCGGCCACGAGCCGGCGCCGGTAGGCGAAGAAGCGCAGCAGTGGCAGGCGCGGGATGGGACGGCTGACGCGGACGACGGCGTACCCGTCGCGCTGTTCGGCGAGCGGCAGGCCCGACGCGGCCTCGGCGACGACCGTCACTCGGTAGCCGGCAGCGGTGAGCGTTCGCGCTTCCTTCTCGACCCGCGAATCGTGGGTGAAGACGTTGCGGACGAGCATCGTGACCTGTATCGGGTCGAGAGAGCGAGAGGCCGGCGAGCTCACCGCCGGAGTGTAGGGTGCTCGGCCGGCCGGTTCGGCGGCAAGCAGCTGGCTAGTACGCGCCCCGTCCGCTGATCACCGCGCCGATGGTTCGGACCGCAATCGTGGCGTCCAGTCCCCAGCCGCGGCGTTGGACGTACTCGGTCTCGAGACGGATCCGCTCCTCGAAGGTGCGGTCCGACCGGCCGTTGACCTGCCACAGCCCGGTGATGCCCGGGCGAACGCGGAGCAGAACATCCGCTTCCGGACGGCCGCGCAGCTCGTCGATGAAGTACGGCCGCGGCCCGATCAGGCTCATCTGGCCGAACAGCACGTTCACCAGCTGCGGCAGCTCATCGAGGGACGTGCGCCGCAGGAAGATGCCGACCCTGGTGCGACGTGGATCGTCCCGCAGCTTGCGGTTGACGCCGTACTCCAGCCGCCGCTCCTCG
>DASSOH010000110.1:0-5852 GCA_035700865.1 Candidatus Limnocylindria bacterium
GGCGCCGGACCCGGCCGACATCTGGGCCGTGATCCAGGGCTCGTTGACCGGCGTGAAGTACCGCACCTGCGGATACCGATGCACGAAGGCCTCGACGAACGCCGCGTGCCGTGCCGGCAACCTCGGGTCGCCGATGCCCCACAGGTCGTCCGGCACGCCGAAGTGGAGCAGGTCGGCGATCGGCTCGAGGCCGGCGTCGAAGAGCGCGCCGAGGGCGGCATCGGTCCAGGCCCAGTCCAGGCGGTATGGATCCGCGCTGACGACGTGGAACGGGATGCCGAAGCGCAGGTGGCGGATGCCCATGGCAGCGGTGATGGCGAAGTCCTCCGCGTACCGATCCCAGTGGCCGGTCAACCGCAGCTCATCGCGACGGAGCCCTCCGGCGATGACCGGCGCCGAGCACTCGACGCCGGTCGCGACGACGAATCCCGAGTCCGGGGTCAGGTCCGATGCTGGTCCGTGATGCATCGGCTCACCCTACCGTTCTGGAGGAGCGGTGCAGGATGCGATATCGTTCCCTGCGCCACGCGGGAGTAGCTCAGTTGGTAGAGCGGCAGCCTTCCAAGCTGCATGTCGCGGGTTCGATCCCCGTCTCCCGCTCCACCGCTCCGCGGCCTCACTGACGCGATGGCGCCCCATCACATCGGCCCTCCCGGGAAGGGGCCGCTCGCGCCGGGCGCAGGTGACCTTCGGCCCTCGGGTCACGCACCCGTTCCCGCGACCATGACCCTGGAGGGACGTGCAGTGGCCGGCGTCAGGGCCATGGGAGGGCGAGCCTATCCGGCCGACCGCCGTGTTGCGGCGCGTCGGTTGCGCTGGAGCGCACGCAACTGGGACGGAGGGCGAGAAACGGGCCCGAATCATGTCGGGATGTGCGCCCAGTCGCACCACCGGCCGCCATCGGGGCCGCTTCTTTTCGGTTACGTGCGCCACGGCGCAAACCGTCAAGCTCCGGAGCGCGACGCCAGCTACTCGGAGGGGCACGCCACCGCATCGGTCCAGGCGGGATCGTTCGCGTACCGCTCGAGGAAGTACGACACCTGGCACGGCCCGCCGAACGGGCCACGTTCCAGCGACAGGTGGGCCACGTCGTCCATCTCGAAGGTGTGCGAGGGCGCGCCTTCCGACAGCACTCCGTCACCCCACGAGCGACATGCCTCCTCCGAGACCGATGCGGACGCCGAGCAGGTGATCGTCACGTCCGGGTCGACGGTCGAGGCAACCTGCACGCCGGGGCGCAGCAGCAGGTACCAGGCGGCCGCGCCGAGGGCCGCCAGAACGAGGACGCTCATGGCCACGATTCGACCCATCGGGCGGCATCATGCCCGATCCCCACGACGCTGCGCCGGCCGCGCCCGGTATCCTCGAAGCTGATGCGCCCCCTCCAGCCCCCCTTCGACGACCTCGCGGCTGGCCGGCCGACGACCATCGACATCGCCGGCGCCACGCTGCTGAGCAACCGCCTCTTCAACAAGGACACCGCCTTCACGCTCGAAGAGCGCGACGCCTTCGAGCTCCACGGACTGCTGCCCGACCACGTCATGGACATCGAGGCGCAGGTCCAGCTGGAGATGGAGCATCTCCACCGCAAGACCGATCCGCTGGAGCGGTACATCGGCATGGCGGCGCTGCAGGACCGGAACGCGACGCTCTTCTACCGCGTGCTGGCCGAGAACCTCGAGGAGCTGCTGCCGATCGTCTACACCCCGACCGTCGGGCTCGCCTGCCAGTCGTACTCGCACATCGTGCGGCGCACCCGCGGGGCCTGGATCACGCCAC
Source organism: Candidatus Limnocylindria bacterium (assembly GCA_035700865.1). Lineage (GTDB taxonomy): Bacteria > Chloroflexota > Limnocylindria > QHBO01 > QHBO01 > JACDBZ01. Next base: position 1,780 of record DASSOH010000110.1, read on the forward strand.
GAGACTGCGACCGCATCCCGGACGTGCTGCGCCACACGCCGTACGAGGACGTGCGGCTCATCGTGGTGACCGACAACGAGCGGATCCTGGGGCTCGGAGACCTGGGAGCGGGCGGCATGGCCATTCCCATCGGCAAGCTGGCGCTGTACACCGGTGCCTGCGGCATCTACCCCGGGCTGACGCTGCCGGTCAGCCTGGACGTGGGCACGGACAACCCGACGCTGCTCGAGGATCCGCTGTACATCGGCTACCGGGCGCCTCGCCTGCGCGGTGCCGAGTACGACGCGCTGGTGGATCGGTTCGTGGATGCCGTCCAGGAAGTCTGGCCGGGCTGCATCATCCAGTGGGAGGACTTCAAGCACCACAACGCGCTGCGCATCCTGGACCGGTACCGCGACCGCGTCCCCTCCTTCAACGACGATGTCCAGGGCACCTCGGCGGTGGTCGTGGCCGGCATGCTCGCCGCGGTCCGTCTGCTCGGCCGGCCGCTGGCCGCGCACCGCATCCTGCTGGTGGGTGCCGGGGCGGCGGGCATCGGGATCGCGCGGCTGCTGCGCGCCGCGATGCGCGAGGAGGGCATGACCGATGACGAGGTCGTGCGCTCCCTGGTGCTCGTCGACTCGCGCGGCCTCGTCCACGCCGGCCGAACCGACCTGGATCCGACCAAGATCGACTTCGCGCTGCCGTCGGAGCTGACGCAGGCCTGCGGGATCGACGGAGAGAAGGCCACCGACCTGGTGCGGATCATCGAGTGCCTGGAGCCGACCGTGCTGGTCGGGACGACCGGCACCGCCGGCACGTTCCACGAGGGCGTGATCCGCGCCATGGCCGACCGATGCGAGCGCCCCGTCGTCATGCCGCTGTCGAACCCGACGGCCGTGACGGAGGCACGCCCCGAGGATGTCCTTGGCTGGACGGATGGCCGCGCGCTGGTCGCCACGGGCTCGCCGTTCGCACCGGTGACGCGCGGTGGCGAAACCCACGAGATCGGGCAGGCGAACAACGTCTTCGTCTTCCCGGGCCTCGGGCTTGGGGCCATCGTGGCGGAGGCGACGCGCATCACCGATGCGATGGTCCTGGCCGCCGCCCGCGCCCTGGCCGCCGCCGTCACGCCCGAGCGGCTCGGCTGCGGCGCGCTCTACCCCTCGGTCCGAGACCTGCGCGCCGTCTCGCGCGCGGTGGCGATCGCCGTGGGACGCGAGGCGATCGAATCCGGCCACGCCCGCGGGTCGCTCGAGACGCTGGAGGCCGACGTGGACGCCGCCATGTGGTGGCCGCACTACGTGCCGTACGCCAGGCGCTGAGCAGCGGGCTCGCGCCTCCCGCCGGAAGGGGCCGTTCGCCTCTTGTCGTGCGGCATGCATGAGCGTCACATGACCTCGTTGTCCGGGGGACGTCCGGGCGAATAGGAGGCGCGCAGATGACCGTTCAACAGCATGCGCCTCGACTCGAGCATGTCAGGGCGCCGGTGACGATTCCGCGCGCGACGCTCATCGCCGCCGCCGTCGTCGTCCTCGTCGTCCTCGCCCTCGTTGCGGCGTGGGTCCTGCTCCAGCCGACCGCCGTGATCGATGAGTTCACGGTTCAGGATCAGCAGCTGTTCCAGCTCCGCGAAGCGTTGGGTGGCTTCATCTAGGCCCAGCGACCATTCGCGTGACGAGGCCCGGCCCGAAGGTCGGGCCTCGTCGCACGGTCCCGCCCCACGCGTCGGTGCCGAACGGCCCTGGCGTCAGGGCTGGCGCAGCACCTCGTCCGTGTGCTCGCCCAGCAGCGGTGGCGGTCGCCGGACCGGCAGCCGCGCCCCGTCGACCCGGATGGGGTCGGGCGCGAGTCGCATGCCGTCGACGTCGGCCACCCAGCCCTCGCCCATGGCCGCCACGGCCTCGCCGACCGTGTTGACCGGCCCGGCCGGGACGTCGGCGGCCTCCAGCGCCGCGACCAGCTCGTGTCGCCCGCGGGTCGCGATGGCCCGGGCCAGCCAGGCGATGAGCGCCTCGCGGCCCGCGAGGCGCATCGGGTTCGTGGCGTAGCGGCCTTCAGCGTCGGTCAGCCCCAGGACCGCCAAGAGGCGCTCGAACTGCGCATCGTTGCCGACGGCGATGACGAGGTCGCCGTCGCGGGCCGCGAACGCCTGGTACGGGACGATGTTGGGATGCGCGCTGCCGTGGCGCATCGGCTCCTGGCCGGTCGCCAGGAAGTTGCCGAGGACGTTCACCAGCGACGTCGTGCCAGCCTCCACCAGGCTCACCTCGACCGAGCCCGCCCGCCCTCGACCGATCAGCGCGGCCAGCGCGCCGACGGCGCACTCCAGGCCGGCGACCAGGTCCAGCAGCGCCACGCCGACCTTGGTCGGCGGGCCGTCCGGCTCGCCGGTGATCCCCATGACGCCGGAGACGGCCTGCGCCAGCAGGTCGTACGCCGGTCGATCGGCATCGGGCGCCGGGAAGCCGCCGACGTGCGCGACGACCAGCGCGGGATGTCGCGCGCGCAGCGCATCGGCCTCGAGGCCCAGCCGGGCGGCGGTCGACGGGCGGTAGTTGTGCACCAGCAAGTCCGCCTCCTCCAGCAGCCGATGCAGTCGCTGCTGTCCATCGGTCGTGCGCAAATCGAGCACCACGCTGCGCTTGTTGCGGTTGACCGATGCGAAGTACGCGCTGCGCCGATCGGCCGGGGCGCCCCACCACGGCGGCCCCCAGGTCCGCGTCTCGTCGCCGTCGGGCGGCTCGATCTTGATCACGTCGGCACCGAGATCGGCCAGCAGCATGGTCGCGAAGGGACCGGCCAGGACGCGGCTGACGTCGATCACGCGGATGCCGTCGAGCGGAAGCGGTGGGGGCGCATCGGTCATGCGAGCACGGTAGCCGAGGTGCTGGCACGCTCGCCGCTAGGATGCGCCGCATGAAGATCGGACTGATGCTGCCCCTCGGGGCCGACGAGACGGGCGGCTTCGCCGACCTGCGCGCCATGGCGCTCGCAGCCGAGGAGAGCGGACTCGACTCGGTGTGGGGTGCCGACCACCTCATCTTCCGCGACGAGAACGAGACCGTCGGCATCCACGAGTGCTGGACCGTCCTGACCGCCGTGGCCGCCGTCACCTCGCGCGTCGAGATCGGGCCGCTGGTCCTGGCGCTGCCGTTCCGCAATCCGGCGCTGGTGGCCAAGATGGCCGCGGAGCTGGACGAGGTGAGCGGTGGCCGGCTGGTCCTCGGCCTCGGATGCGGCTGGCACAAGCCCGAGTTCGACGCGTTCGGCTATCCGTTCGACCACCGCGTCAGCCGCTTCGCGGAGGGAATGGAGATCATCGCGCCGCTCCTGCGCGGCGAGACGGTGACGTTCGAAGGCCGATTCCACCGCGCGGAGGATGTCGTGCTCCTGCCGCCGCCCATCCGCCCCGGCGGCCCACCGATCCTGATCGCCGGCAAGCAGCCGCGCATGCTTGAGCTGGTCGCGAAGCACGCCGCACAGTGGAATGCCGCCTGGTACGGCGACCCGCGAACCGCCACCGACCTCCACGAGCGACTGAGGAACCTGGACGGGGCGCTGGAGACCGCGGGCCGTGATCCGTCGACGCTCGAGCGCACGGCGGGCATCTTCGTCGCCTTCGAGGGCGCCGAGGACGACACGCCGGAGCGGGCCATTCGAGGAAGCGCGTCGGAGGTCGCGGACGTGTTGGCGCGCTACGCCGAGTACGGCATCACGCACCTGATCGCCCACATCTTCCCGCGCACGACCGATGCGGTCGCCCGCCTCGGCGAGGCCGCGACGCTGGCCCGCGAGCGCGTGGGGTTGGTCGCGGAGCGGTCCTAGGAGGCAACGGCGCCGAGCAGGACGTGGCGCACCGGTCGCCGCGCGCGACGCACGCGCGCCAGGTTGCTTCCCACCACCCGCTGCCCGCAGGTCTCGCACACCGACCAGCGGCCGTCCCTCGCGAGCCGGATGGGATGCTCGGGGACCAGGACACGCCACTCGCGACGTCCACGTTCGCGCAGCGCGGCGCGGTGCGCGCGCAGCGCCTCGACGGCGCCCTCGACGCCGAGCGCCGCCGCGTGGCGCAGGGAGCTTCGGTAGCGGGC
>DASSOH010000111.1:0-31762 GCA_035700865.1 Candidatus Limnocylindria bacterium
GGACAGTCCCGGCGCAAGCTCCTGGCGCTCGCATCGGTCCTCGCCATGCGCACCGACGTGCTGGTGCTCGACGAGCCGACGACCGGCCAGGACCGCCGCGGCGTCGACCGCGTCCGCGCGGTGGTGCGCGCCGCCGCGGAGCGCGGACGAACGGTGCTGGCCATCAGCCACGACATGGCCTTCGTGGCGGAGACGTTCGATCGGGTGGTGGTCATGCGCGCCGGCCGGATCGTGCTGGACGGGACGCCGGTCGAGGCCTTCGCCGCCGAGGCCTGGGAGGCGCTGCGCTCGACGTACCTGGAGCCGCCGCTGGCGTCGGTGGTCGGCCATCGGTTGGGGCTGGGCGCCACGCCGACGGATGCGGCGCTGGTGGAGGCCCTGGTGGCGCGCGAGGGGCGCACCGCGGGATAGCGGACCCGGGACGGCCTGGCGCTCCGGATCGCGGGCGCTCAGTACCCCGGCGGCGGCGGCAGCGGGTTCCCGTTGGCGTCCAGGCGTTCGTCGTGCGGCAGGTCGTCGCGGTGACGGCGGCCACCCGTGGGCCCGGGCATCGGCAGGGCCATGACCGAGTGCGGCACCTCGTCCAGGCGGTCGGTGATGCCGCGCAGCCCCAGGCGACGGAGCGCCGGCGCGAATCGGTCCGCGACATCGGCGTTGCGCAGGAGGCCGAACAGCAGCGACGAATGCGCGCGATTCAGCAGCTCGAGCCCACGGGCCGCGTCCACCGGGTTGACCTGGTTCAGGCCCAGCTGTCCCTCGAGCACGTCGAGGGCGCGGTTGGCCTCCTTCCGCGTCGCATCGGTCAGGTGCGGGCTGCGGTTCACCAGGATGCGCGTGCGGTAGAGTGCGCTCCGCACGCGGCTGTCGCGATCGAGGTGAGCCTGGGTCATGGAGCGAATACTACGCGCTCACGCCGGGTGGGAGGAGGAGGTCGCCGAAGCCCTGCGTCGCGCCCCGCGACCGATCCCCCTCGACGAGCGGCTCCTGCCGCGCACGCTCGACGGGAACACGACCAGGCGCCGGTACGACCGCAGCGGCTTCCCGCCCGCCCGCCCGGCCGCCACGCTGCTGGCGCTGTATCCCGGCGAGGACGGCGAGCTCGTGGCGCCGCTGACCATCCGACGGTCCGAGCTGCGGGCCCACGCCGGCGAGGTCTCGCTCCCCGGCGGGGCCATCGACGCGGGCGACGCCTCCGCGGAGGCGGCCGCGCTGCGCGAGGCGTGGGAGGAGGTCGGCCTGGATCCGTCGCTCGTGCGCGTGCTGGGCCGGCTGGACCCGGTGTGGATCCCGGTCAGCAACTTCGAGCTCGAGCCGTTCGTGGGGGCGGTGTCGCGACGCCCGACGCTGGTGCCGCACGACGCCGAGGTCGCGGCGATCGTCGAGCTGCCGGTGCGCGCGCTCTTCGACCCCGCCGTCCTCGCCGACGAGGAGTTCGACGCGCGGGGCATCACCGTGCGGGCCGGTGCGTACCGCCACGGCGAGGTCGTGGTCTGGGGCGCCACGGCGATCACCCTGGGCATGTTCGCCCACGTGCTGGCTGCCGTCGCGCCGGGCGCCTAGCGGCGCGTCTGGACCGTCGTCTTCAGCGAGCCCAGCAGCTCCAGCAGGGCGCCGTGCTGCGCGACCGGGGCGGCGACGACGCTCGTGCGCGGCCCGCGCACCTTCGGATTCCACCACGGACCGCCGTCGATGGAGGTCACGACCGCCCCCGCCCGCTCGGCGATGAGCCCGGCGGCGGCCACGTCCCACGGCGAGAGGCCGCCGTTCTGGACGAAGGCGTCGAACCGGCCATTGGCCACGTAGGCCAGGGCGAGGGCCGCGCTGCCCATGCGCCGATGGATGCGGATGCGCGGCGCGATCTTGCGCTCACGGGCCAGGCCCCCGCGCCCGATCACCGCCAGGCTGACCACGTAGTCGGACAGCGCCTCCTTGGTCGAGGCCTCGACGGGCTCGCCGTCCAGCCGTGCCGGTCCGTCGACCGTGGCGGAGTAGAGGTCGCCGCGCGCCGGGTCGAAGATGACGCCGACGGTCGGTCGGTCGTCGACCACCAGGCCGATGCTGACGCAGTAGTGCGGGATGCCGTTGGCGTAGTTGACCGTGCCGTCCAGGGGGTCGATGACCCAGCAGCGGCCGTTGTGGGTGCCGTCGTCGCGCAGCATGCCGCTGTGCTCGCCCGATTCCTCGGCCAGGATCGCGTCGCCGGGATGCTCGCGCTTGATGGCGTCGATGACGAGGTGCTCCGAGGCGTAGTCCGCGTTGGTCACCACGTCGCGCTTGCTCTTGTAGTCGATGCGCTCCAGCCGCTCGTAGTGCTCGATGAGCACCGCCCCCGCGCGGCGCGCGAGATCGGTGGCGAAGGCGAGGTCGTCGGCCCAGCGGGTCATGCGCTCAGGGTAGCCGGAGTCCGCGAACGGTGACGGTGACGTCGCCGCTGGGTCGCTGGGAGAAGCCGAACGCGACGTCCACCTCGGACCCCGATGGCAGGTAGTCGAGCGTCACCTGCGCCTCCTCCACTCCCGCCGAACCGTCGCCAACCGGGGCGCGAGCCACCAACTCCACCGCCTCGGCCGCCTGGTCCCCATCGTTGCCGACGGTTGCCGGGACCAGCCAGCCGGCGTCGGTCTGGTAGGCGTCGTCCAGTCGCACCTCGACCACCGGCATGGGCGGACGCCCCGCGTCGCGGATGCCGTCGACGACCAGGAAGCCGACGACCGCCACGATCGCGACGACGCTGACGGCGAGGGCGACCCACTCGAGCCAGTTCTGGCGCATCGGCCTAGCCTCCGCCGCTCGTCTGGGCGCCACCGCCGACGAGCAGCCGGCCGGCGGCCGCGCCGAAGGCCGCCACGAACCCGAGCATGACGGTCTGCCCCACGATGACCGACCAGGAGGCGCCATCGGTCCGGCCGAAGGACCACAGCAGCAGCAGGCTGACGCCCAGGCTGACCCCGTACGCCGCCACGGTCTCGGTCAGCGGGTGATCCAGGATGCTGTCGCCACCCTGCGGCGACCGGCCGCCGCGGAAGTCCGCGTAGAACACGATGGCCAGCGTCATGACGATGCTCGCAACCACGACCGCGAGCAGCAACCACCAGCTGGCCTCGATGCCGAGGAGCATCGGCTCCTCCGTCGGTGCGATGTTGAGGGCGAAGAGGAGGGCCGCGCCGGCGCCGACGAAGAGGCGCGCGAAGGCGCCGAGGTTCCCGCCGCCATCGGTGGCGCTGCTTCCCTGGTCCTGGGCGTCCTCGTCGTTCCCTTCGTCCTCGCTGCCGCCTCCGCCTCCGCCTCCGCCTCCGCCTCCGCCGGCGAGCTGCGCACCCGCCAGGGAGACGCCGAAGGCCACCGGGATCACCTGGAGCGCGATCTTCCCCACCGCATCGCGGATCCCCGTGTCCGGACCGATGCGGCCCAGGAGCAGCAGCGCCAAAGCCGAAACGATCGCGGCGATGCCCATGGTGTGCACCGAGTCGATCAGCAGCTCCGCCCAGGTACGTTCGTGGCGGAATCCGCTCAGCGCGCTGTAGCCGATGACGACCACGAACGTGACGAGCAGCAGCACGACGAGCTTCCACGAGCTGAGCAGGAACGAGTGGAACCACATCTCCATCGTGAAGAGCAGCGGAAGGCCGATGATCAGTCCACCTCCGACCGCACGCAGCAGCTGCCGGGCCGTCCGACCGACGTCCTCCCGGTCATGCGCACTGCGCTGGGTGTCGCGGTCACGGCCGCGGGCCTTGCCGCGGTTCTTGCCGTGGTCGCGCGACCGCTTGCTCGCCTTCGCCATGTGCGGACGCCCGATGCAAGTCACACGCCACCGTCATGCCGGGCGTGCCCGGGCCGCCCGGCTCGTAAGCGGCGGCTAAGCCGCCGGTAAGGCGCTCCATGCGACCGTACAGCAGTGCTGTACACGCAGTGGAACGAGGCCGCCCAATTCCGGCCGCCATCCCGCACGACCCTCTCGCACGCGATCGTCGACCAGCTCCGTCGACGCATCGTCCGGGGCGAGCTCCGCCCGCACGAACGGCTGCCGTCCATCCGCAAGCTGGCGCGACTGCACCGAGTGAGCGTCCCGACCATGCAGGCAGCGATCGAAGGGCTGCGGACGCTCGGCCTCGTCCGCGTCGTCCCTGGCGTCGGCATGTGGGTGGCGAGCCCGCGGCACGATACCGGGCTGATGGGGCACGCCTGGCGCTCGGCCACGCCCCACGAGCTGGCGGGCCTGCGTCGCCGGATGGATGCGTGGGCCGCTCCGACGTTGACCGGGCACGTCGCGGGCGCATGGCCGGGACAACGGCCGCCGAGGACGCTGGGCGACCTCAACTTCCTGGTCCACGAGCGCTCCATGCGGCGCTCCGGCTATGCGGAGAGGTTCCTCCGCACCGATGTGACGTTCCATCGGACGGTCCTCGCCACCATCCCCGGGATGGAAGTGATGCCGACCCTGTACGAGCAGATCGCGACGGCCCTGCTGCCGTCGCTCATGGCCGTCGCCGGGAGACAGGCGTCGGACGAGGAGCTGGACGGATGGCATCTGCAGCTGGCGGCCGCCATCCTGGACGGAGCCGGAGAGCGGACGGTCGAGCTGGCCGACGCCATCGCCCACCGGGAAGCGATCCTCGACGAGTAGGATCAGCGCATGCCACAGATCCACCTCCGCGCCGAGGAGGGCGACTACGCGCCGCTGGTCCTCCTGCCCGGCGACCCGAACCGTGCGCGCCGCATCGCCGAACGCTTCGACGAGGGCTCCACGCGGCAGGTGAACGACCACCGCGGGCTGCTGGGCTTCACGGGGACGTACCGCGGGACGCCGGTCAGCGTGCAGACCAGCGGCATGGGCACGCCGAGCATCTCGATCGTGGTCGAGGAGCTCCTCCGGCTGGGCGCACGGAGCCTCATCCGCGTGGGCACCTGCGGCGGCATCGCGGCAGGACTCAAGACGGGCGACCTGGTGATCGCCACCGGCGCCTGCCCGGTGGATGGCGCGACCCGCACCTACCTGCACGGCGAGGCCTACGCGCCGGTCGCCGACTTCGAGCTGACCCGCGCCCTGGTGGACGCCGCGAGCAACGAGGGGGTGGAAGCGCGGACGGGCCTGGTCGCATCGGTCGACGTCTTCTACAACCCCGATGACGACTACGCCAGGCGCTGGCGCGAGCGCGGGGTGCTGGCCTTCGAGATGGAGGCATCGGCGCTGTTCTTCCTGGCCGCCCGCTCCGGCGTCCGGGCGGCGTGCGCGCTGACGGTGAGCGACGTGCTGTCGGAGGAGGTCACGACCGAGGAGTCGTACCTGCCGCTGGAGGAGCTCGACCGGGCGATCGACCGCATGATCGGGGTCGCGCTGGACGCCGGGACGCGCCTGGGCGCCTGAACCGGGGCGGCACCGCTCCTGCGGTAGACTCGGTGACCGCGAGAACACCGGAGGCTCGGACCGACCAATGACCGATACGCTCACGCGCGGCACCGCGAACCAGGCCGGCGCGATCGTCAACCCGAACGCCGCCGCCGAGGCGCAGGACTTCCTGCCGCTGAAGGGCATCGACCACATCGAGTTCTGGGTGGGGAACGCCCGCCAGGCCGCGCACTACTACCGGACCCTGTGGGGCTTCACCCCCGTGGCGTACGCGGGGCTGGAGACCGGCGTTCGGGATCGGTCCAGCTACGTGATGGTCCAGAACGACATCCGCTTCGTCTTCACCGCGCCGCTGTCACCGGACGGCGAGATCGCCGAGCACGTGGCGAAGCACGGGGACGGGGTGAAGGACATCGCCTTCGCCGTCGACGACGTGACCTCGGCCTGGGAGGAGACGACCAAGCGTGGGGCGGTATCGGCGCTGGAACCGACCGAGCTCGCGGGCCGGAAGGGCACGCTGCGCAGGTCGGCCATCCGCACCTACGGCGAGGTGATCCACTCCTTCGTGGATCGCTCCGATTACCACGGCACCTTCGCGCCGGGCTACCACAAGGTCAAGAGCCCACCCCCGGCGGCCACCGGGCAGAGCCTGCTGGAGGTCGACCACTGCGTCGGCAACGTCGGGCTCGGCGACATGAACCGGTTCGTCGACTTCTACAAGGACGTCCTCGGCTTCGCGCAGCTCATCCACTACGACGACAAGGTGATCCACACCGAGTACTCGGCGCTGATGAGCAAGGTGATGCAGAACGGGAACGGCCGCATCAAGTTCCCGATCAACGAGCCCGCGACCGGCAAGAAGAAGAGCCAGATCCAGGAGTTCCTGGACTACTACCTGGACGCCGGCACGCAGCACATCGCGCTGCGCACCGAGGACATCGTCGGCACGGTCCGCGCCCTGCGCGAGCGCGGCGTCGAGTTCCTGGGCATGCCGCACGCTTACTACGAGCAGCTCCCCGATCGCGTCGGCGACGTCGGCGTGCCGATGGACGTGCTGGAGGAGCTCGGCATCGAGGCCGATCGCGACGAAGAGGGCTACCTGCTCCAGATCTTCACCCGTCCGGTGCAGGATCGGCCGACCTTCTTCTTCGAGATCATCGAGCGTCACGGGTCGCGGGGCTTCGGCGTCGGCAACTTCAAGGCGCTGTTCGAGGCCATCGAGATCGAGCAGGCCCGCCGCGGCAACCTGTGAGCGCCACGGAACTCGAGGCGCTCGAGCGAGCCGGCTGGGAGGCGCTGTGCGGTGACGGCGGTGCCGACTTCTACGCGAACGTGATGGCCGATGACGGGCTGATGGTGTTTCCCGGCATGGTCCTGGACAAACCCGCCACGCTCGCCGCCATCGCCCAGACAGCGCCCTGGGCCCGCTTCGAGCTTGGCGAGGTGCGCGAGGTCGTGGACGGCGACACGGGCGTGATCGCGTACCACGCTGAGGCGCAGCGAGGATCCGCGGATCCGTATCGCGCCCGGATGTCGAGCGTCTACACCCGACGGGACGGCGCCTGGCGGCTCGTCCTGCACCAACAGACCCCCGACCCTGATCCGCGCTGAACCGCACCGGTGATCGGCTCGGGCGTGCGGAGCCGTAGCATCGGACGGTGACGCGCCTCCGCAACCTGCTGCTCTTCGCCATCGCCGCGGTCGTGGTGATCGCGGCGCTGGCCTGGATCTTCCGCGCTCAGTTGGGCCCGCTGCTTGGCGTCAACGTCGACGCGGGGAGCGGCGGGCAGGTGACACTCGCGTTGCCGGACGGGTTCGGCGCATCCGTGTTCGCCGGGGGGCTGGACAACCCGCGGTTCATCGAGTTCGGGCCTGACGGCACGCTCTTCGTCGCGGAGCGCGGCGCCGACCGCGTGGTGGCCCTCCCGGACGCCGACCGCGACGGCCGCGCCGACGAGATCGTTCAGGTCGGCGCGGGCTACGGTCGGGCCCAGGACCTGGCCTTCGCAGCCAACGGCACGCTGCTCGTCGCCGGCGAGTCGACCATCTGGGAGGTGACGCTGGACGGCCTCCGCGAGGTGGACCGTCGACCACTGGTGGACGACCTGCCCACCGGCGGCTTCCACTCCACGAAATCGGTCGCCGTCCTGCCGGACGGTCGCGTCCTGGTCTCCATCGGCTCCTCCTGCAACGTCTGCCAGGAGGAGGACGCGCGGCGCGCCAGCGTGCAGGTGCTCGAGGGCGGCGAGCTTCGGCCCTTCGTCGTCGGCCTGCGCAATGCCGTCGGGCTGTGGGTGGATCCGGCGACCGGGCAGCCGTGGGCCACCGACATGGGCCGCGACCTGCTGGGTGACGACCAGCCGCCGGAGACGCTGTACCGCCTGCAGGACGGCACCGATGCGGGTTGGCCGCGCTGCCACGCCGGAACCCTGCGCGACCCGGAGTTCGGGACCGATGCGACCGCCTGCGACGGCGTGGCACAGCCGGCGCTGACGCTGCCGGCCCACGTCGCGCCGCTGGGCCTGGTGGGCTGGCAGAACCACCTGGTCATCGCCCTGCACGGATCGTGGAACTCGTCGGTGAAGGTGGGCTACGCCCTGTGGTGGCTGCCCTGGGACGGCGGCCCCGCCGGCGACGCGGAGCCGCTTGCCACCGGGTTCCTGCCCCACGGCGCGGAGGACGCGCTGGGCCGGCCGGTCGGGCTGGCGGTCGGGGGCGACGGCGCGCTGTACGTCAGCGACGACAAGGGCGGCTTCGTCTACCGCATCACCGCGCCCTAGCCCCATCGGTCGAGCCGGGCGGCATCGGCTAGCATCGGGCACCCATGGGACCAGGGCGATGAGCGGCAACCGGCTTCCCTCGCAGGCGAACGACTTCCCCGGCTGGTACATCGAGGTCGTGCGCCAGGCCGAGCTGGCCGAGCACGGGCCGGCCAAGGGCTCGATGATCATGAAGCCCCACGGCTACGCCATCTGGGAGCTCACCCAGCGCGCGCTGGACGACCGGTTCAAGGCCACCGGCCACCAGAACGTCTACTTCCCGCTCCTGATCCCGATGGGCCTGCTCGACCGCGAGGCCGATCACGTGGAGGGCTTCGCGCCCCAGGTGGCGGTCGTCACCCGCGGGGGCGGTCAGGAGCTCGAGGAGCCGCTGGCCATCCGCCCGACGTCGGAGTCGATCATCTGGTCGACCTACAAGCGCTGGATCCAGAGCTACCGGGACCTTCCGCTGCTCTACAACCAGTGGGGCAACGTGGTGCGCTGGGAGATGCGCACGCGGCTGTTCCTGCGGACCAGCGAGTTCCTGTGGCAGGAGGGGCACACGGCGCATGCCTCGGCCGCGGAGGCGACCGAGGAGGCGCTGCGCATGCTCGAGGTATACCGCGAGGTCAGCGAGGACGTGCTCGGCATCCCGGTCATCAAGGGCCGCAAGTCGGCCGGCGAGCGGTTCCCCGGCGCGGTGGAGACCTACTGCATCGAGGGCCTGATGCGCGACGCCAAGGCGCTCCAGTGCGGGACGTCGCACTTCCTCGGCCAGAACTTCGCGAGGGCCTACGACGTGACGTTCCTCAACGCCGATGGCGTGCAGGAGCACGCCTGGGCGACCTCGTGGGGCTTCAGCACACGCATGGTCGGCGGCACGATCATGGCCAACGGCGACGACGCCGGCCTGCGCCTGCCACCCGCCGTCGCGCCGGTCCAGGTCGTCATCGTGCCGATCTACCGCTCCGACGAGGAGCGCTCCGCCGTCCTCTCGGTCGCCGATGCGCTGCGCGCCGACCTCGCCGGCCGCGGTCTGCGCGTCCGGCTCGACGATCGGGACCAGCACCGCCCGGGGTTCAAGTTCGCCGAGTGGGAGCTCAAGGGCGTCCCGCTGCGCGTCGAGCTCGGCCCGCGGGACGTCGCCGCCAACCGGGCCGTGGTCGCGTCGCGCGTCTCCGGGGCGAAGGAGGAGGCGGGGCTCGACGCGCTGGCAGAGGGCATGGCGGACCGGCTGGCATCGGTGCAGCGTGAGCTCTTCGCCGATGCGCTGGCCTTCCGCGAGGCGAACACCCACGAGATCACGTCGTTCGACGCCTTCGCGGCCGGCGTGGAGGAGCGAGGCGGCTTCTGGGTCGGCGCGTGGTGCGGCGACGCGGCGTGCGAGGCGGAGGTCAGCGCCACGACGAAGGCGACCATCCGCTTCCTGCCGCTCGAGCCACGTGACCCGGGCGCGGCCTGCGTCCATTGCGGGTCACCGGGCACCGAAGTCGCCACCTGGGCGCGCGCGTACTGATGAACGAGCCCCACATCGTCGACATCGAGGAGATCCGCCAGGCCGCCGCGAGGATCCGGGGCGTCGCCACGCGAACGCCCCTCCTGCGCTGGGACGACACCACCTGGCTCAAGCCCGAGTCGCTCCAGCCGATCGGCGCGTTCAAGATGCGCGGCGCGTACAACAAGATCGCGTCGCTGTCGGAGGAGGAACGCGCGCGCGGCGTCGTGACCTACTCGTCGGGCAATCACGCTCAGGCGGTGGCCCGCGCGGCGCGGCTGCTGGGGACGCACGCGGTGATCTGCATGCCCCGCGAGGCGCCGGCCGTGAAGATCGAGGGCGTGCGCCGTGACGGGGCCGAGATCCAGTTCACCGGCACGGACTCCGCGGAGCGACACGCCCTGGCGCTGCGCCTGGTCGAGGAGCGCGGGCTGGTCATGGTCGAGCCGTACGACGACCCGGCGATCATCGCGGGCCAGGGCACCTGTGGGCTGGAGATCGTCGAGGACCTCCCCGAGGTGACGAGCGTCCTGGTGCCGACCTCGGGCGGTGGGCTGTCCGCGGGCGTGGCGACCGCCGTCAAGGCGCTGGCGCCCGCCGCCCGGGTGGTCGGGGTGGAGCCAGAGCTGGCGGCCGATGCCAAGGAGTCCCTCGAGACCGGCCGGCTGGTGGCCTGGACCGCCGAGCAGACCGGCCGCACCATGGCCGACGGCCTGCGCACCAACTCGCTGGGCCCGCTGCCCTTCGAGCACCTGCGGCGGTTCCTCGACGGCGTGGTGACCGTCAGCGAGGAGGAGATCGCCGACGCGGTCCGGCAGCTGGCGCGCAGCGCGCGCCTGGTGGTCGAGCCATCCGGCGCCGCGTCCATGGCGGCGCACCTCAACGACCGCCTGCCTCGGACCGATGACGACGTGGCCCGCGTGGTCGTCATCAGCGGCGGCAACGTGGACCCCGAGCGCTACCTGCGGCTGCTGTCCGGCGGATAGATCCCGCCGTGCTCGCTGGATCGGTCAGTTGACGCGTGAGCGGCTCGTCCCGGCCCGGATGACTGGTGTATCGGTCGGTGGGCCGCACGGACTGCACCGTGGCCGGCGCTTCACGCTCACGCCTGACCGATGTGGCAGCCAAACGCCGCGCCAAGCAGGCCTCGAGTGCCGAACGACCGAAGCATCGGACGTCGCAACGCACCGACGGTACTGGACGTCCCGGTGCCCATGAAAACGATCCTCCCCGCGCTCGCGCTGCTCCTCGCCGCCTGCGTCGCGTCGCCTGCACCGACGCCGATGGCCACCGATGACGCCAGCCCGGCCGCCTCAGCAAGCAGGTCGGCGCCGACCACGACCACGCCGGCCGCCGAGCCGACCGCGACCCCGGCCGACACGCCGTCCGCGACCGAGGTGGGCCGCACGCTGATCCTCGTCCCGGCGGCCATCGCGGCGCGGCCGGAGCTGCCGTGGTGCGGCCACGAGATCGTCGAGCGCCGCGGCGAGGGCGACGTGTACGACGCCGGCGTTCGCGCCTGCTGGCTGGAGGCGTATCGGTCCGGGCGCCCCGCGGAGTTCGTCTCCACCGGCTGGACGCCCGAGGGTGGCCGGGTGCGAACCTTCTACCGGTCGGTCGGCGACGACGGGTTCGAGGTGCTGACCGACTGGAGCGGCGACCCGGCCTCTGATCGCGAGTGGCACGCGGCGCGCTGCGGCTCCATGCACGACGCGCACACGGATCCGAGGGGCACCGCCGTCTTCGTCGAGGACGACTGTCAGCCGATCGCCATGCCCGGCGCCTCGCTGCCGGTGCCGTGGCCGAGCCTGCACGAGCGGCTGGTCCTCGAGTCCCTGGTCGCCTTCGCCGTTACCGGCGACGGATCGATGCTCGAGGCGCTGCCACTGACCGACGAGGTGGCCCTGGGACTCGCCGACCAGGTCCTCGTCCACCGGCCCGCAGAGGCCCTCGGCGATCCGGCGTCGTGGTCATTGGCGCGGGACGAGTTCCGTGGCTACGTCGGCCCCTTCTCGGCCCTCGACCTGCTTGCGCGCTGGGATGGGCTCCCGGGTCAATCCGTGCGCGAGGTCCAGATCAGCATCGGCAATCACCCGCACTGCGCATCGCCCCCCGTCGCGGCGCCCGCCGAGCTGGCGACGCTCCGTCGCGTGAGCCTTCAGCCCATGGGTCAGACGTCATGCCTGGCCTGGTGGACCGTGGATGCGTACCTCACCGAGGATGGACGGATCGCGGGCGTGACGCTCGACCTGTGGGAGCCGTGAGCGGCTGACTCAGCCCTCACGCAGGATCTCCAGCGCGCGGTCCAGCTGCGGATCGGCATCCGAGGTGGGATCAGTGGGGCCTTCCACGACGACATCGGGCTGGACGCCGTCGGGCGCCACCGAGTTGTGGTCCGGGGTGAACCATCGGTCCGTGGTGATCCGCAGGCCGCCGCCGTTCGGGAGATCGTTCCAGATCTGGACCGTGTTCTTGCCGAAGGTCGGCTGGCCCACGATGGTGGCGCGGCCGTTCTCCTGGAGCGCGGCCGCCACGATCTCCGATGCCGAGGCGGAGCCGGCGTCCACCAGCACGACCACGGGGATGTCCGGGGACTGCGCCACGCCGGACTCGGCGCGCCACTCCCGGACGTTGCCGTCGGACTCGACGGTGAACAGCAGCTGGCCCTCGGGGACGAACTGCGAGGCCACGCCCTGCGCCGCGACGATGTACCCGCCCGGATTCCCTCGCAGGTCGAGGACGAAGGACGTTGCTCCGTCGTCGAGCAGGGACTGCATGGCCTCGCGCACCAGGTCCGTCGACCGATCGGTGAACGAGCTCAGCCGCACGTAGCCGACGCCACCGTCGAGCAGCTCCGAGCTGACCTCGTGCAGGTCGATCACGCCCCGGGTGATGGTGACGTCGAACGTCTCCTCCCCGCGCTGGATGGTGAGCGTGACGTCCGTGCCCTCCTCGCCGCGCACCACGTACACCAGCGAGCTCAGCGTCTCCCCGACCGTCGACTGCCCGTCGACCTCCAGGATGCGGTCGCCCGGCTGGAGGCCGGCGGCCTCGGCCGGCGAGCCATCGATGGGCGCGACGATCACGACCGCGCAGGTCTCGCTGATCACCGTGCACGCGGCGAGGTCGTCGGGGTTCGCCGTGTTCTCCATCCCGACCTCGGCACCGATGCCGCTGAACTCGCCCGACAGGTCCTGGAGCGCCTCGCCGTACTGGCCCGGCGTCAGGTAGCCCGAGTACGGGTCGCCGAGGCCGTACTCGACCATGCCGCGGATCGCCCCGTCGATGAGCTGCTCGTCGGTGACCTGCTCCTCGTCGACGTACTCGTCGCGGATCTGCCCGTAGGCGTCGCACAGGGCCGCCCACGCCTCGGTCGGCGCGGCACAGGTGACGGTCTCGACCGCCAAGTCCGGCTCGGCTGAGGATGACGGGGCACCCGCATCCGACGAGACGGCGCCGCTCGAGGCGGGCGACGCGATGGCCGTGCCGTCCCCGGAGCCGCCGACCACCAGGCCGGCGACGAAGGTCAGCGTCCCGAAGAGGAGCAGGACGGCGAGAAGGATGGCGGCGCCGGCGGCGGGCCGGCGCGAAGTGGCGGTGAACATCGGCGGATCCTGTGCGAAGCGGTTCGGCGGGTGCGCATTCTCGCCCGAATCGGACCGATGCGCTTCGCGCGCCTAGCGGCGAACGGCGCGCAGGCCCAGGAAGATCGGGATCTCGGCGTTGGCGCGCGCGTCGCCGCGGGTGGCCTTCCCGGGACGGCGATCCGGCGGCAGATCGGGCAGCTCGAGCATGGCATCGGTGGCGAAGCCGGCATCGGCGAGGGCGTTGACGTAGCGGCCGATGGGCCGATGGAAGCTGCGCGTCGGAAGGCCGCCGCCCAGCGACTTCATCGGCACCGCCAGCTCGGTCAGGTAGCCGTCGACCCGCCGGTAGGTCAGCTTGCGGCCCTCGTCGAAGCCCCAGCCGGAGTGGCGCGGCTGGCGGAAGGCCGGGTGGGTCATCAGCAGGACCACCCGGGCGCTGGGGCGCAGGGCCCAGTCGATGCCCCGCACCACGTCGTCCAGCGGGTCCATGTCCTGGATCGAGAGGAGGAAGGTCGCCGCGTCGAAGGCGCCGGGCTCCAGCCCGCTCACCGCGGGCAGCCGGCGGGCATCCCCGACCAGGAACCTGGCGTCGCGCAGCCGCGCGTGCCGTCGCCTGGCAGCGGCGATCAGCTTCGCCGATGCGTCCACCACGGTCACCCGGGCGCCGGCGTCGACCAGGGAGGGCGCCAGGACGCCCTGCCCGCCCCCGACGTCGAGGATGTGCTCGTCCGGCTGCGGCTGCAGCAGATCCAGGGTGGCCGGGATGGCCAGCTCGCGGTGGTAGGTGGAGCCCTGGTCGCCGACCCAGCCGTCGTACCAGGTCGCCACGCGCTCCCAGCTCGTCTCGCGCGGGGTGCCGCTGCGTGGCTCTCGTCGCTGCCTCATCCGGCGAGTATGCAGCACTCGCCTGCGCGGCCGCGTATATACCGATATACGCGGCGCTGACCGATGGCGAGACAGGGCATGGCAGAATGGCGTTCCGATGGCCGCCTCGAGCCTCGCCGAATCCGCACGGTCCGCCCTGGGCCGTCATGCCTGGCGCGAGGCCTACGACTTGCTGGCCGACGCCGACCGCGATGGCAGCCTGGGCGCCGAGGAGCTGGAGCTGCTGGCTGAAGCGGCGTGGTGGCTGGGCATGCTGCCGACGGCGATCGAGGTCCGCGAACGCGCCTACGCGTCGGCCATCAAGGGAGGCGAGACCGAGATGGCCGTGATCGTCGCCGTCTGGCTGGCGCGCGACCACCTGTTCCGCAACGCCCTCTCCGTCGCGAGCGCCTGGCTCAGCCGCGCCGATCGGCTGCTCGAGGGCGTCCCCGAGAATCCGGGGCACGGCTGGGTCGCCGCGACGCGCGGCTTCCACGACGCGCTGGCCGGCGCCCCGGAACGCACGCTGGAGGAGGCCACGCGGGCCCAGGAGATCGGCGCCAGGTTCGGTGACCGCAACCTGGAGGCGCTGGCCATGAGCGAGCGGGGCGCGGCGCTGGTCGCGATGGGCCGGCTCGAGGAAGGGTTGGCGCTGGTGGACGAGGCCACGGTCGCCGCGGTCGGCGGCGAGCTCGACCCGGCGACGGCCGGCGGCATCTGCTGCACCACGATCGAGTCGTGCGCGACGATCGGCGAGTGGGGCCGCGCGGTCGAATGGACCGAGGCCCAGGACCGCTGGTGCCGCCGCGAGGGCATCAGCGGCTACCCCGGCATGTGCCGCCTCTTCCGCGCCGAGATCAAGCGACTGCGCGGCTCCTGGCTGGAGGCGGAGGCCGAGGCTCGGCGCGCGTCCGACGAGATGATGGGCTACATCCCGACCGCCGTCGGCGGCGCGCTCTACCAGATCGCCGAGATCCGGCTGGCGCGCGGGGACCTGCCGGCGGCCGAGGAGGCGCTGCAGCGCATCCACGCGCTCGGCACCGATCCGGAGCCGGCCCTCTCGCTCCTGCGCCTGGCGCAGGGGAACGCGACGGCTGCTGCGGCCGGCATCCGTCGCGCGCTCGACGAGCCGACCAGGACGCCGGCCTGGCGAGGTCCGCCCGGCAGCGACGTGTACCGCATGCCGCTGCTGGCGGCGCAGGTCGAGATCGCGCTGGAGGCGGATGACGTCACCACGGCGCGAGCCGCGGCGGACGAGATGACGGCCATCGCCGCGCGGTACGCCACGCTCCAGATGCGCGCGACGGCCGCCGTGGCGGCGGGCGCGGTCGAGGTGGCCGAGGGCGACTCCCCCAGCGGCACGCGCACCCTCCGCTCCGCCGTGCAGGCCTGGCTGGAGTTCGGCTCCCCGTACGAGGCGGCCAGGGGGCGGCTGCGCCTGGCCGAGGCGTACGCCGGCGCGGGGCAGGCGGCCGACGCGCTGACCGAGGCCGAGAGCGCGCGGGCGGCGTTCGAGGAGGTGGGCGCCATCCCCGCGCTGCGACGCGCCGAGACGCTGATCGACGGGCTGCGGACCGCCGACGGCGATCGTGCAGCGAGGACGCCGCGCACCGCCCGGCGCGCGGTTCGCGCCTTCGTCTTCACCGACATCGTGGACTCGACGCGGCTGGTGGAGCTCCTGGGCGACGAGGCGTGGTCCCGGCTCCTCCAGCGGCACGACGAGGCCCTGCGGGCCGTGGTCGCCGCGCATGGCGGCACGGAGATCAAGGCCACCGGCGACGGCTTCTTCCTCGCCTTCGAGGATCCGCGAGCGGCCCTCGACGCCGCGGTCGGCATCCAGCGCAACCTGGTCGACCAGCGCGCCGCGCACGGCTTCGCGCCGGAGGTCCGCGTCGGGATCCACCTGGCGGAGGCGACGCGCAGCGGGCTGGACTACATCGGGCTGGGCGTCAACCAGGCGGCGCGCATCGGTGCGGCAGCGGGCGGCGGCGAGATCCTGGCCAGCGCGGCCACCGTCGCCGCAGCGGGCCGTGCCGTCCCGGAGGCCGGGCGGCGTGCGATCCGGCTCAAGGGAGTGGAGCAACCGGTCGAGGTCGTCTCCATCGCCTGGCGCTGAGCCGGCCGCTGCGGATCAGCGCCAGCCGAGCTCGGGGGCGACGTGACGCAGGATCGACTCGATGGCGTGGGCGTTGTAGTCCACGCCCAGCTGGTTCGGCACGGTGAGCAGGAGCGTATCGGCCGCCTGGATGGCGGTGTCCTCGCGCAGCTGGTCCACCAGGACCTGCGGCTCGGCGGCGTAGGAGCGGCCGAAGACGGCCCGCGTGTTCTCGTCGATCTGGCCGATCTGGTCGCGCTCCTGCTGCCCGTGGCCGAAGTAGGCCCGGTCGCGATCGTCGACGATGGCGAAGATGCTGCGGCTGACCGAGACGCGCGGCTCGCGCTCGTGCCCCGCCGCCTTCCATGCCTCGCGGAACGCGTCGATCTGCCGGCGCTGCTGCACGTGCAGCGGCTCGCCGCTCTCGTCGAAGACCAGCGTCGAGCTCATCAGGTTCATGCCCAGCTCGGCCGTCCAGACGGCCGTCGACGTCGAGCCGGCGCCCCACCAGATCCGGTCGCGCAGCCCCGGCGAGTGCGGCTCCAGGCGCAGCAGCCCCGGCGGGTTCGGGAACATCGGTCGCGGGTTGGGCTGCGCGAAGCCCTCGCCGTCCAGCAGCTTCAGGAAGAGCTCGGCGTGGCGACGCGCCATGTCCGCATCGGTCTCGCCCTCGCCCGGGACGTAGCCGAAGTGGCGGTAGCCGTCGATCACCTGCTCCGGTGAGCCTCGACTGATGCCCAGCTGCAGCCGTCCGCCGGCGATCAGGTCGGCCGCGCCGGCGTCCTCGACCATGGAGAACGGGTTCTCGTAGCGCATGTCGATCACGCCGGTGCCGATCTCGATCCGGCTGGTGCGCGCGCCGACCGCGGCCAGCAGCGGGAAGGGCGAGCCCAATTGGCGCGCGAAGTGGTGAACCCGGAAGTAGGCCCCGTCCGCCCCCAGCTCCTCGGCGGCGACGGCCAGCTCGATGGACTGGATCAGCGCGTCGGAGCCTGATCGCACCTGCGAGTAGGGCGAGTCCGACCAATGGCCGAAGGAGAGGAAGCCGATGCGCTTCATGCGGACGGGACTCCGGTGACGATTGCCTGGTGGCATCGTAGCGGGCAGCGCGCTCGCTGCCCGGCGGGCCTCATTCGAAGACGACCACCGACGGCCGGCGGCGGGTGCCGGCCAGCACGAGCGCCGCGATCGCGGCGACCGCCACCCCGGCGACGCCGATGGTCGCGAAGGCCCAGCCGAAGCCGGCCGTGTCGGCGATCGCGCCGCCCAGCGCCGGGCCCAGCCCGAGGCCTGCCGACAGCGCGGTGCCATACCCGCCCAGGCCCGTGGCGCGCACCTCCGGGCGCGCGACCTCGCTGATGGTGACCTGGACCAGCATCAGCGTGAAGGCGAGCATGACGATCCCCGCCACCAGCACGAGCAGGATCAGCGCGACGTGGCCCTGCAGGCCCAGGAGGCCGATGACGGCGCCGTAGCCCGCTGCGGTCAGCGCCGCCACGATGGGCGGGATCGGCAGCCGGTCGATGGTGCGACCCAGCGGCACCCGCGACAGGCCGTTCGCCACCGATTGGCTGGCCATCAGCAGCCCGACCGTTCCGGCGGTGAGGCCGATGCCCGTGCCGAACAGCGGGAAGAGGCCGGAGACGGCGCCCCACGGCAGTCCGATGGCAAGCGCCGCGACCCACGAGCCGACGATGGCCCGCTGCCGCGCGACCTCGGCCACCATGCCCGGGAGGCGCGTCAGCCGCACGCGCTGCGGAACGGTGGCCGGAACGAAGAGCGGCGCCGCGACCGCGATGGCGCCGAGCAGCCCGGCCACGACGTAGGTCGGCGCGGGCCCGACGAGGTCCCACAGCACGCCGCCGACCGCCGGGCCGGAGGCGACGCCGGTATGGGTGAAGAGCGTCAGCCAGCCGAAGGCGCTGCCACGTGTTCGCGGCTCGGCGCTCGCGGCGATGTACGCGCTGGTCGAGGGCAGGAAGAGCGACGCGGTCAGGCCCGACAGGACCGCCCAGGCGTACAGCGGCAGGATGCTGCCCGTGACGACCGCGAGGACCGGCACCACGTTGACCAGCGCGTTGCCGGCGGTGGCGATGAGCAGCACGCGGCGCGTGCCCCAGGCGTCGATGACCGCGCCGAACGGCAGCTGCAGGAAGGCCTGCAGCCCGAAGCGGATGGCCGCCAGCACGCCGGCCTCCGCCAGCGAACCGCCCAGCAGCACGACGTTGAGCGGCACGGCGATCGACGTCGCCCAGCCGCCGAGCATGAAGGTGAACGTCGCCAGGTACGCCGGCCACAGCGCCGGGCGTGCGGTCGGACCGCTCACCCGTCCCGCAGCGCGCCCAGGAAGGCGACCGCGTTGCGCCCGATGGCGTCGACGGCGTAGCCGCCCTCCTGCAGCACCACCGCCGGCATGCCCAGCCCCGCGATGCGGGCGCCCATGCGCGCGTAGTCGTCGGTGCGCAGCGCGAACGAGCTGATCGGGTCCGTCTCGTACGTGTCGAAGCCGAGCGAGACGACCAGCGGCGCGTCGGCGTCGAAGGCGCGGATGGCGGCCAGCGCCTCGTCGAGCGTGGCCAGGTAGGCGCCGCCGTCCGTGCCGGGCGGCAGCGGGAAGTTCAGGGTCGCGCCCTCGCCATCGCCGGCCCCGCGCTCCGTCGCGAAGCCGGAGTAGTACGGGTAGCTGACCCGCGGGTCGCCATGCAGGCTCACGTACAGCACGTCGCCGCGCTCCCAGAACAGCTGCTGGGTGCCGTTGCCGTGGTGGAAGTCGACGTCGAGGATGGCGACGCGCTCCGCGCCCCGATCGCGCATCGACTGGGCGGCGATGGCGGCGTTGTTGAAGAAGCAGTAGCCGCCGATCAGGTTCCGCCCCGCGTGATGACCGGGCGGCCGGCACAGGCCGTACGCCAGCGGCGCGCCGCCCTCGAGCACCCGGTCCACGGCGGTCAGGGCCACGTCCACGGCCGCCCGGGCCGCCGCCGCCGTGCCCGCGACGATGGGCGTGGCGGTGTCGAAGCAGTAGGCGCCGAGGCGCAGGTGCCGCCGCGGCGGCAGCTGCTCGAGCGACATCGGCCCTCGGTAGGCCGCCAGCAGGAACGTGTCCGGCAGCAGGCTGCGCGCCGGGTCGTGGCCGTCGGCCACCGCATCGGCCCAGGCGTTCTCGACCAGGTCGATCAGCTCGAGGTCGTGGACGGCGGCGATCGGGTCGGGCCCGTGCTCCTCCGGCGCCTCCAGCGCATGGCGACCGGTGGCGAGGAGGGCGCCCAGGATGGTCTCCGCACGGGCCGGCGACTCC
Organism: Candidatus Limnocylindria bacterium; assembly: GCA_035700865.1. Taxonomy (GTDB): domain Bacteria; phylum Chloroflexota; class Limnocylindria; order QHBO01; family QHBO01; genus JACDBZ01. Next base: position 19,449 of record DASSOH010000111.1, read on the forward strand.
CAGCACGGGATCTCGCGCCCGGCGAACAGCTCGACCAGGCCGTCGTGGCCGCGATGGGCCTCGGAGAAGATCACTGGGGTGGGCGATGGCATCGGCGCAGCGAACGATACGGTGGGCGCGTTGAACCTGCAGGGGTTCCGCGGACGTATCCTCCGCGCATGAGCGACCCACACGCCGGTGCGCGCCTCTGGGCGGCGCTGCGGACCTCGGTCGGGCGCGCGGTCGTCGGCGCGGACGAGCCGCTGCGCCTCCTGATCATCACGCTGCTGGCCGAGGGCCACGCGCTGCTGGAGGACGTGCCGGGCGTCGGCAAGACCCTGCTCGCGCGGGCGTTCGCGCGCTCGCTGGGGCTCGGCTTCGGCCGCGTCCAGGGGACGCCGGACCTGCTGCCGACCGACGTCACCGGTAGCAGCGTCCTGGCCGAGGGCGCGTTCCGCTTCATCCCGGGACCGATCTTCACCAACGTCCTGCTGGTCGACGAGATCAACCGGGCCACCCCGCGCACCCAGTCCGCGCTGCTCGAGGCGATGCAGGAGGGCCAGGTCAGCGTCGACGGCGAGACGCGACCGCTGCCGGCGCCCTTCGTGGTCCTCGCCACCCAGAACCCGGTGGAGCTCGAAGGCACCTTCGCGCTGCCGGAGGCGCAGCTCGACCGATTCCTGGTGCGCATCGCGGTCGGCTACCCCGAGGAGGACCAGGAGCGCGCCATCGCGCGGCGCTACCGAGAGGCGGCCGAGCCGCTGGAGGCCATCGGCCCGGTGGCGGACGTCGCCGAGCTCCCGACGCTGCGCGCCACGGTGCGCGGCATCCGCATCAGCGACGAGGTCGAGCGCTACGTCGTCCGCCTGGTGCGTGCCACGCGGGAGCACCCGGACCTGCGCCTGGGGGCCAGTCCACGCGCCTCGGTCGCCCTCTACCGGGCGGCCCAGGCCGCCGCCTTCCTGGAGGGACGAGACTTCGTGCTCCCCGACGATGTCGCCGCGCTGGCCGAGCCGGTGCTGACGCATCGGCTGCTCGTCGACCTCGACCGCGAGCTGCGGGGGGCGACGGCGGCCGCCGCCATGCGCCAGATCCTGGAGACCGTGCCGGTCGGCGTCGGCGCCGAGGCCGGCTGAGGCCGTCGCGTGGCCGCCGGCTGGACGCTCTTCGGTCTGGGACTGATCGTCATCGGCGGGGCGATCGGGGCGCCCGGCCTCGCGCTGGTCGGCGGGCTGACGCTGCTGTCGCGCTGGCTCATCACCCTGTGGTCCCGCTTCGGGCTGGAGTCCATCGCCTTCGATCGGCGGCTCGGGACGGATCGGGCGGTGTGGGGCGACCAGGTGCCGATGGAGATCGAGGTCTGGAACCGCAAGCTGCTGCCGGTGCCGCTGCTGACGGCGGACGACCACGTGACCGATACGCTTCGCGTCGCCGGCCACACCCTGGGCCCCAGCGAACGCCCGGGCCGGGGCACGCTCCGCAACGCGTGGTCGCTGCTGTGGTTCGAGCGCGTCGTGCGGCGGCTGACGATCGACGCGCGCCGGCGCGGCGTCTTCCTGCTCGGGCCCGTGCGGCTCACCGTCAGCGACCTGTTCGACCGCGGGACGCGCAGCGACGAGCGAGAGCTGCCCGCCGAGCTCCTGGTCCGGCCGCGCAGCGTCCCGGTGCGGAGCCTGGAGCGCGCCATGGCGCCACTCGGCAACCACCGCGTCCCGGCCAGCCTCTTCACCGACCCGGCACGCTTCGCCGGGGTCCGTCCCTATCAGCGCGGCGACCCGATGCGGCGCATCCACTGGCGCGCCACGGCGCGGACGCACGCCCCCGTCTCGCGTCGCTACGAGCCGGTGCGCGAGCGACAGGTGCTGCTGGCCGTCGACCTCCAGACCGTGCCGGGCGCCTACTGGCTGATGCTGTTCGACGACGAGCAGGTGGAGGCGCTGTGCGTCGCCGCCTCGTCGCTGGCGCGCCGCATCCTGCGCGACGGCGCGGCCTGCGGCCTGCTGCTCGGAACGCAGCTGGCCGGTGGCCGGCGCTGGGCCTACGTGCCGCCGACGGCGGCTCCGGGCCAGCTGGGACGGATCGACGACGTGCTGGCCCGCGTCCAGCCCATCGTGTCGCTGCCGTTCGAGACGCTGCTGGACGCCGTGCCGCGGCTCCTGCTGCCGGGCGGCTCCGTCGTGGTGCTGAGCGCCCGCGACCCGGCGCCCTACCTCGACCCGATGCGCCGGCTCCGCGGCTCGGGATACGCCGTGGACCACGTGGCCCTGGGCTCCGAGCGCGAGATGGCCCGCCGCACCGCGCGTGATGGCGGCGTGCGGGCGCGCACCGCGCGCCTGGAGCCGGGATGGAGGGACGCCAGTGCGCTGGTCCTCGCTGACTGACCGGCTGCTGGGCTGGCTCCTCCCCGTTCTCGCCGTCGTGGCCGAGGGGGCGTTCCTGGCGGTCGTGTACGTCGCCGTGGAGACGACCCTGGACGCCCGCGTCCCGCTGCTCGGCACCCTGGAGCTCTCCGCCGCGGCCGGGACCACCGCCCTCGCCGCGCATCGCCGCTGGCTGAAGCCGGACGAGGAGCCGACCAGCTTCGTCCTGCTGCTGCTCGGCCTCGGCATCGTCGGCTGGCTCTGGTCATCGGAGGCCCGCGACCTGCTCCTCGCCGGCAACCCGATCGACGCGCTCCTCCATCACCCCGGCGGCTGGCTGATGCTGGTGGCCGGGATGCGGGGCGTGGGCCGCGCCGAGTTGACCGACGACCGCGCCCTGACCCGCCTGGTGCTCGTCGGCCTCCCCGCCCTCGCGGCGCCGTGGGCCTTCGGCCAGTTCTCCAGCCCGGCGCTGCGTCCGGTCTTCACCGACGCCGCCTTCGTCTCGAGCCTGACCTTCCTGACCGCGGGCTTCACCGCGGCCGGCCTCGCGCGGCTGCAGGAGATCGGCCGCCAGACGGGCGTCGATTGGCGCCGCGACCGGTCCTGGCTGGGCATGGTGCTGGCGATCCTGGCGCTCGTCGTGGGCATCGGCCTGCCGGCGGCCTGGCTGCTGGACCTCCCGGCAGACGCGGTCGCCCGCGGCATCCTCGAGCCGATCCTCGGCGCTCTCGGCTACGTGCTCGTCACGTTCGCGGCGATCGCCGCCTTCGTGGCCTCGATCCTGGCCCGGGCCATCCGCTCCTTCGGCTTCGAGCTGCCGCCGCCCATGACGCCGGACCAGATCGCGCGCCTCCAGGAGGTCCCGAAGTACACGGTCGAGCAGCTGCGCGGCCCCATCGTGGTCGTGGTGGTGGTGTGGGGCCTGCTGATCGTCCTCGGCGTCGTGCTGCTGCGCGTCTGGATGCGCGCGCGTGCCCGCCGGAGCGGCGGCTCGGCGACCGAGGAGCGTTCGTTCCGGATCCCGCCGGGCGCCTTCCGGCTGCCGCGCGTGGGGCGGCCGCGTCCACCGCGGCCGGCCGTGCCGGTGGTGGCGCGCGATGCCGTCAGCGCGTACCTCGCGGCCCTGGAGGAGATCCGCAGCCGCCGACCCGGCGACGCTCGGGCGCCGAGCGAGACGCCTCGCGCGCACGCGACGCGCGTCGCCCTGGGCGCCGAGCTGGCCGCGCTCCAGGCGGACTACGCCGTCGCCCGCTACGCCGGCCGACCCATCACCCCGCCGGAGCACCGCCGCGCCGTCGAGCGCTGGCGGCGGTTGCGCGACCGGCTTCGAGCCGGCTGAGGCGCCCGCCCGCCTACACTGGCCGCGATGAAGATCGCGCACGTTCGCCCCCGCCACGCGCCGGCCGGCGCTCCCTGGCGCCTGGCGGCGGCCCTCGACCCGGACGGCGGACGCTGGCAGGACCTCGAGGAGGCCCGTCGCTCGCTTGCCGCCGTCGACCCGCGCCTCGCCCACAACAGCGTCCTCTTCCGCCAGCCGATCACCACCCTGGACGACCACCTCGCGCGCGGACTGCGCGTCGACGCCCTGGGCGATCTCCTGGCGGCGGAGCCCGACGAGCCGATGGACGCCGCGGACCTGACGTTCGGTCCCCCGGTCCTGCAGCCGCCGACCTTCCGCGACTTCTACGCGTTCGAGCGCCACGTCGGCACGATGTGGAAGCGGCGGGACATGGAGATCCCGGAGGCCTGGTACCGCCTCCCGATCTTCTACTTCAGCAACGTCAGCGAGATCCGCGGCCCCGGAGACCCGGTCTGGGCGCCACGCGGCAGCCGTGAGCTGGACTACGAGCTGGAGGTCGCCGCGCTGGTCGACACGCCGGTCCGGGACCTCGACGCGTCGCGCGGCGAAGAGGCGATCGGCGGCTACACCATCCTCAACGACTGGTCGGCGCGCGACCTGCAGCGGGAGGAGACGACGGTCCGGCTGGGGCCGGCCAAGGGCAAGGACTTCGCGTCGACCTTCGGGCCGTGGCTGGTGACGCCGGACGAGCTGGCCGACGCGCGACGTGAGAAGGGGTACGAGCTGGTCATGACCGCATCGGTCAACGGGGAGGAGCTGTCGCGCGGGACGTGGGCCAGCGCCCACTTCAGCTTCGGCGAGATGATCGAGCGGGCCTCGGCGGACGTGCGGCTGCGCCCGGGCGACCTCATCGGTTCGGGGACGGTGGGCACCGGCTGCCTGCTCGAGATCCGCGACGAGAAGCTGAAGCGCTACCTGCAGCCCGGGGACGTCGTGACGCTGGCGATCGAGCGGCTGGGCGAGCAGACGACGACCGTGGTGGAGCGACCGACCCGATGACCGCCAGCGTGGACAGCCTCCTGGCGCGCATGGCCGATGCGGAACGCCGCCTGGTCGAGCACGCCGACGCGCCGATCCCGTCCGGGCTCACCGAGCCGGACTCCGGTGGCGAGGAGCGCTGGGAAGCCGGCCAGGTCTGGGCGCACCTGGCGGAGTTCCCGGACTACTGGCTCGCCCAGGCGCAGCTGGTGATCGACCAGGCGTCGGACGCCCCCGTCCCCTTCGGCCGCACCAAGGCGGACGCGGATCGCATGGCGGCGATCGAGCGCGACCGCCACACCGATCCGGAGGCCCTCCTGGCGCGGGTGCGGGACTCGCTCGTCCGCGTCACCGATGCCGCGCGGCGGTGGCCTGCCGAGGCGTGGCGACGGGTGGGCCTGCACCCCACACTGGGCGAGATGACGGTCGAGCGGCTGGTGGAGCGGTTCATCGTGGCGCACCTGGAGGAGCACGCGGACCAGCTGGACGGTCTCGAGCGGCTCGAGGACGGGGGCCGCCCCTAGTCGCTGCTGCCGTCCGGCGCGGCGGCCGCCGCAGCGACGGCTCGGCTCTCCACCACCCGCAGCACCCGGCGCACGAGCCGGTCGAGCGACTCGACGTCGTAGGCGCCGCGGTAGCGCACCTCGTTGACGAAGAAGCTCGGCGTTCCGGCCACCCCCGCCTCCTCGGCGCTGTTCACGTCCTGCGCCACCCGGCCCGCATGCCGGCCGTCGCGCAGGTCCGCCTCGAAGGCCGGCACGTCCAGCCCCAGCTGCGCCGCGTGGCGCCGGAGCGAGGCCGGGTCGAGCGCATCCTGGTGCTCGAACAGCAGGTCGTGCATCTCCCAGAAGCGGCCCTGGGCCCCCGCCGCCTCGGCGGCCTGCGCCGCGAGGGCTGCGTTCGGATGGACGTCGGTGAGCGGCAGATGGCGCCACACGAACCGCAGCCGGCCGTCGAACCGGGACAGCAGCTCGCGGATGACCGGCGCGGCGCGTCCGCAGTACGGACACTCGTAGTCGCCGTACTCCACGAGCGTGACGGGCGCATCGAGCGGGCCCCGGACATGGTCGCGCACCGGGTCGACCGCATCGGTCAGGTCGGAGAGGGGGCGGGAGGTCATCGCCTCGGCGCGGCTGAGCAGGTCGCGTGGCAGGAGCGAGACGCCGTGGAACATGGCGACGCTGAGGACGGCCGCGACGCTCGAGGCGAGGAGGATGCCGAGCTTCGCCTCGTCGAGCGTCTCGCCGCGATAGCTCAGCTCGGCGATCAGCAGCGACATGGTGAAGCCGATGCCGCCGACGGACGAGGCGGCGATCAGCGACGGCCAGCCGACCGCCAGCGCCTGCCCGCCCAGCCAGCCCCGCGTCGCCAACCAGGATCCGATCGGGATGCCGATGGTCTTGCCGAGCGCGAGGCCGAGCACGATGGCCAGCACCAGGGGTGAGCCGAGGACGCGACCGATGATGTCGCCGCCGAGGTCGACGCCGGCGTTGGCCAGGGCGAAGACCGGGACGACGAAGAAGCTGCTGACCGGATGGAGCGCGTGCTGGAGTCGCTCGTTGGGCGAGAGGGAGGTCGTGATGCGGCGTGCCGCCTCCGCGGCGAGCTCCGGCGACGGGCGCTGCCGGAAGCGGCGCGTCACGCCGGTCGCTTCCTCGAGGCTTGCGCGCCTGGGCGGGTAGGCGCTCGTCAGGAGGCCGATCGCCACCCCCGCGACCGTCGGGTGCACGCCGGACTCGAGGGCCGCCACCCAGATGGCGAGCGACAGCACGACGTACACGTCGCTGCGCGTCACGCCCACCCGCCGCAGCACGGCCATCACGGCCAGCAGGCCGACGGCGATCCCGATGGCGAGAAGCTGGACGTTGGTGCTGTAGAAGGCCGCGATGACCACGACGGCCGCCACGTCGTCGACGATGACCAGGGTCAGGAGGAAGGTGCGCAGCCGGAAGGAGCTGCGGCGGCCGACCAGCGCCAGCACCCCGACGGCGAAGGCGGTATCGGTCGCCATGACCATCGCCCATCCACGCGCGGCCTCGGGGTCGGGGGTGACGAGGAAGAAGATCCCGACCGGCAGCAGCATGCCGCCAAGGGCGGCGAGGACCGGCACGGCGACGCGCCGCCGCTCCCGGAACTCGCCCATGTCGAACTCCCGACGCACCTCGAGGCCGATGAGCAGGAAGAAGATGACCATCAGCCCGTCGTTGACCCAGTGACCCAGGTCGTGCCGCAGCTCCCACGAGCCGATGCTCAGGCCGACGTCGGTTGACCACAGCGCGTGGTACCCGTCGCGCCACGGGGAGTTGGCCCAGGCCAGCGCGACGACGGTTGCCACGAGCAGCACCACGGCGCCGCCGGCCTCCGTCTGCAGGAAGCTGCGCAGCGCCGCCAGGCGCGGCGCGGCGGCCGCGGTCTCGCCGTGGTAGCGGGGCCGATGGCCGCCGGAATCGCTCATGCGCGTCGAAGGCGAATCACACCGGGACGGCGCCCCAGCGCTTCAGCTCTGCGTCCAGGTCGAGCGGCATGACGACCGCCTGCTCGGCGAACCGTCCCCACGCCTCGGACGGAACGCGCCACATCACCTCGAACTCGATCCCGTCCGGGTCGCGCCCGTACAGCGACTTGCTGACGCCGTGGTCCGACGCGCCGCTCAGCGCCCCGAGATCCCGCAGGCTCTTCGCCATCTCGACCAACCTCTCGATGGTGTCGACCTCCCACGCCAGATGGTACAGGCCGACACTGCCGCGGGCCGGTCGCGGCGCCTGCGACCCGACCTCGAACAGGCCCAGGTCATGGTGGTTGTCGCCGCCCGCCGCTCGCAGGAAGGCGGCCCGCATGCCGGACGGTCGATCCACCTCGACGAACCCGAACGCCTTCGCGTAGAACGCGGCGGAGGCGTCGAGGTCGCGAACGAAGAGGACCGCGTGGTTGAGGCGGGTGACCCCCATCGTCAACGCTCCAGCTTCCACGCCGACGTCCAGGACCAGCCGTTGGCCGCGTTGAGGCCGATGTTGAGGTAGGCCATCGCCTCCAGGGCGCGGGCCGTCTGCAGCGACCCGACGTCCAGCGGGGTGAACCCCAGCGACTCGGCCAGGCCGATGACCTCCTGCTTCGCGTCGCCATCGTCTCCGGCGACGTAGGCGTCGATCTCCGGCGACGGCGACGCCTGGTTCGCGGCGAAGATGGTATTGAAGGCCTTGATGACCCGGGCGTCCGGGAGCAGCTTCTGGAATTCCTCCGCGGCCGACGTGCCGGTGGTGGCGAGCCCGCTGGCGTCCGCCTTCAGCGGGTTGGTCGCGTCGACGACGGTCTTGCCCGCGACCGCGTCGCGGATCTCGCGTGCGACCTCGGAGCCCGCGCCGACGAACGGAACGGCGAGGATGACGACACCCGCTCGCGACGCGGCGTCGACGTTGCTCTCGGCCGCGGCGACGCCCACCGCGTCCGCGGCCTGCCGCGCGCTCTCGGGCGTGCTGGCGCTGATGGTGACCTCGTGTCCGGCGCGGCTGATCGAGCCGGCGAGCGCCTTGCCGACGTTGCCGGCTCCGATGATGGCGACCTTCATGGTTGATCCTTTCCAGGTGAACGAGTGAGTGTTGTTCCGAGCCAGTGGTGTTTGTTGTAAACCACATTCTGCCCGGTGAGTTTGCCGTTGTCAATAGCGGTCACGCACCGTCATACTGCCCTGCGTGAGCTCGACGCCCCGTCGCCGCCCGCTGGTCGGCGCGCAGATCCGCCGCCGCCGCCGCGACCGTGGGATGACGCTCGCGCGGGTGGCGGGCGTCACCGGCCTCAACATCGGCTATCTCAGCCAGGTCGAGAACGACAAGGCCTCGCCCTCGCTCGAGACGCTTGCCGCGCTGGCGGATGCCCTCGACGTGCCGATCGCCTGGTTCCTGCTGGACCAGAGCGTGGCGCCCCGCCTCGTCCGCGCCTCGGAGCGGCCGATGCGCGAGGTGCCGTTCGCGGACGGTGAGCTGAGCCAGGTGGACGGCGGCATCGCGCGGGACGTCGCGATCTTCGAGGCCGACATGCCCGCCGGCGCCCGCACCGGCTTTCACCAGCATCCGGGAGACGAGCATCACGTGGTGCTGGCCGGTCGCGTACGGTTCTTGCAGGGAGAGACGGAGGTGGAGGCGGGCCCGGGCGACTACGTGCTGCTCGACGGTACGCTTCCGCACGACGCCCAGGTCGTCGGCGACGATCCGGCTCGGCTCCTCATCGTCTACCCACGAGGAGGCCACTCCGAGCTGACCCGAGCCGAACCCTGACATGTGCCCGGCGGTCCACGGCGGCCGCCTCACGGAAGCGGAGGACGCCCGACGGATGTCGGCAACAGCACAGGACCCGGCCCCGGAGCAGGATGAGTTCCCGGGCGTCCCGCAGCTGCGCGGCGAGGTCGCGTTCCGGCTGCTGGTCGACGCCGTCCAGGACTACGCCATCTTCCTGCTCGACCCGCAGGGCCATGTCCTGACCTGGAACCGCGGCGCCGAACGCATCAAGGGCTATTCGGCCGACGAGATCATCGGCCAGCACTTCTCGGTCTTCTACGTCCCCGAGGAGCGCGAGGCCGGCCGGCCGATGCGCCTGCTGGGCCTCGCCGCCGAGCATGGCCGCTACGAGGACGAGGGCTGGCGCGTGCGGCGCGATGGCACCCGCTTCTGGGCCGACGTGATCCTCACCGCCCTCCGAGACGACGACGGCACCCCGTACGCGTACGCGAAGATCACGCGTGACCTCACGGAGCGACGTGCCGCGGAGGAGCAGCAGCGCGCGCTCCTCATCGAGCAGCGAGCGCGGACGGCGGCGGAGGAGGCACTCCTCGCCCGAGACCGGTTCCTGAGCATCGCCGCGCACGAGCTGAAGACGCCGGTCGCCAGTCTCCAGCTCTCGGCCGAGTCGCTCGTGCGAGCGCGGGACGCCGACCGGATGGACGACGAGCGGCTGAGCACGGGCCTGCAGCGCATGACCAAGGCCGCGGAACGCCTCGGCGACCTGGTGCGCGAGCTGCTCGACGTCTCGCGCCTCAGCGCCGAGCGTGCGCCACTGGTGCTGAAGCCGACCGACCTGGCGGCGGTCATCCGGGACGTGCTCGCGCGGTTCGAGGAGCAGGGGGAGATGCACCGCATTCGCTTCGCCGGGCCGGTCGCGCTGTGGATCCCCGGCGATGTCGCGCGGCTCGACCAGGTGGTGACCAACCTGGTCGACAACGCCATGAAGTACTCGCCGGACGAGACCCCGATCGAGGTGGAGCTGGGGACGCGGGACGGAACGGCGGTCCTCGAGGTCCGCGATCGGGGCATCGGCCTGGACGAGGCGACCGTCGGGCGCATCTTCGAGCCGTTCGGACGCGCGGAGAACGCGGAGCACATCCAGGGCATGGGCCTGGGGCTCTACATCTCGCAGCAGATCGTGTCGCGCCACGGCGGAACCATCAGCGCCGACCCGCGACCGGACGGGGCTGGCGCCGTCTTCCGTGTGACGCTGCCGGGCGCCGAGGAGTCGGCAGAGTGATTACGGATGCCCGCGTCCTCGTCGTGGAGGACGACGACACCCTGCGCGAGACGCTGGCCGAAGTGCTCCTGGACGAGGGCTACGACGTGCGCGTGGCCGGGCACGGGCGAGAGGCGCTCGGCGTGCTGACGACCTGGGTGCCCGAGGTCATCGTGCTCGACCTCATGATGCCCGAGATGGACGCCTTCGAGTTCCGCCGGCACCAGCGCGACCACGAGCTGGCGCCGGAGGCGCGGGTGATGATCCTCTCCGCGGCCCGCGACCTGGAGGGTGCCGCCGAGAACATCCGAGCCGATGCGTGGCTGGCGAAGCCGTTCAACCTGACCGAGATGCTCGACGCGGTGGACCGCCTGGTCGGGGACTCCGCCGCCTGAGGCGGCGCGCTACCACGCGCGCAGCCGGGTCGGGGTGATGCGGATGGGGACCGAGTACTCGGCACCGAACTCGGCGGGCGTCGAGCCGAGCCGCGCGATGGACGCGTCGTACTTCGCGAGGTACGCGGGCAGCTCGTCGGCGCGCGGCGCGTCGGGTTCCATCGCCGCTGCTCCGGTGATGACCACCAGCGCGTCGCCGTGCTCGTCGGTCCGCATGGCGATCGCGACGCGCGGGTTCGCCGCGATGTGCCGCAGCTTGGGCCGCCCCGGCTGCGAGTAGACCAGGATCGTCGCGCCGTCCCACCAGAACCACACGGGCGTCGGCACCGGCGTGCCGTCCGGGCTGACCGTCACCAGCCAGGCGACCAGCTCGTCACGCAGGCGCGCATCGACGCGCGCCCCCTTCTCGGTTCCCGGGTCGATGATCACGCGGCTCCTCCTCGGTCATTCGTCGCGTGCGATCATGCACCACGATGTTCTACGTGCAGCGCGGCGAGGTGCCGCACAAGCGCCACACCCAGTTCCGCAAGCCCGATGGCGGGCTGTACGCGGAGGAGCTGTTCGGGGTCGAAGGGTTCAGCGGCCGGGCCAGCCTCCTCTACCACCACACCCCGCCGACCCAGACGCACCAGATCGAGAAGGTGCGCGACGTCGTCATCGAGCAGTCGCCGGACGAGGCCTCCGGCGCGCATCGGCATCGGCTGGTCAACACCAAGGACCTGGAGCCGCGCGGGGACGGCGTCTCCGGCCGGGTGCCGCTGTTCTACAACGCGGACGTCACCTTCGGCGTGGTGCTGCCGTCGGAGCCGATGGAGCGGTACTACCGCAACGGCGAAGCCGATGAGATGTACTTCGTCCACGAGGGCAGCGGCGTCCTGGAGACCATCTTCGGACCGATCCCGTATGGACCGGGCGACTACCTGGTGATCCCCATCGGCACGACCTTCCGCCTGCGCCCCGATGCCGGCGTCCCGCAGCGCATGCTGTGGCTGGAGTGCCCCTCGAACATCGAGCCGCCGCGCCGCTATCGCAACGAGTTCGGCCAGCTGCTGGAGCACTCGCCCTACTGCGAGCGTGACATCCGCCCGCCCGACGAGATGGCGCCGGACCTGTCGGCCGGCGACTTCGTGGTCGAGGTCAAGACCCGTGGCCGCGTCACCGCCTACCACTACCGCCACCACCCGTTCGACCTGGTGGGCTGGGACGGACACCTGTGGCCGTTCGCCTTCAACATCGGCGACTTCGAGCCGATCACCGGGCGCGTCCATCAGCCGCCGCCCGTGCACCTGACCTTCCAGCCGCGCAACTTCGTGGTCTGCTCGTTCGTGCCGCGCAAGTTCGACTACCACCCGCTCGCCATCCCGGCGCCGTACAACCACTCGAACATCAACTCGGACGAGGTCATCTACTACGTCGCCGGCAACTTCATGAGCCGCCGCGGGGTCGACATCGCCTCGTTCACCGTCCACCCGGCCGGGATTCCGCACGGTCCGCATCCGGGATCGGTCGAGGCGTCGATCGGCAAGGAGGCCACCGAGGAGCTGGCGGTCATGATCGACACGTTCCACCCGCTCTTCCTGACGCGCCAGGCCACCGAGCTGGAGGATGAGCGCTATCCGTACTCGTGGATCCCACCGGAGGATGGGGCCGAGCACGCGCGCGAGCTGTCCGAGCGCGGCCCCGAGGCGTTCCCCGACTGACGCCGGTTCGGGCATCGGTCGATCATCCCCGTGGGTCGCCGCACCG